>JAPLKB010000059.1 GCA_026388275.1 Pseudomonadota bacterium | reverse complement strand
GACGAAATAATCAGCAAAGCTCGGCGTGGTGAATTTATCTGTCATGAGGATGACTCCTTGGAGTGGGATAATCATCAATATACCATATATATCATATAGTTACAAGCTATTTCAGGGTAAATTACCGTGCAAAGGTCTTAAAATAGGACATCCGGTGTAAGCCTGGGGTAAATATCCGGAAATACGGCTGGACCATTTTAGCACCACGGATGTTAGCCCATAGGAATCTACTTGAAATATAAAGGATATATATTATTACATTTTGCCATAATGGAAATGCTTGCAAAACCCCGGCTTTAAATTTTATAATAGACACTCAAGCTATGAAATTTGAAGAAGGACTTAAAAAACTCGAAGGCATAGTAAAAACGCTTGATGAGGGTAATATCTCCCTTGATGAGGCGCTGAATCTTTTTAAAGAAGGGCTTTCTTTAACGAAAGATCTCTCGAAAAGACTTGATGAAATTGAAAAGAAGGTTGAAATTCTCATAAGAAAAGAAGACGGCTCAACAGAAAAGAAGTCATTCCTCCAGGAAGAAATATAAATGGACCTGGGAACATTCCTTCACGATAAAAGGATTATTGTAGATAATGTCTTAAAAGACATCTTTTCATCCTTGCAGACAACACCGGGCATGCTCAGAGATGCCATGGAATACTCACTATTCTCCAGCGGAAAAAGGCTCAGGCCTGTACTCGCCATAGCCGTGTGTGAAGCTAACGGCAAAGCAAGCGATGATCTTCTCCCTATTGCCTGTGCTATTGAAATGATACATACATATTCCCTTATTCACGACGACCTGCCAAGCATTGACAACGATGATATAAGACGCGGTAAACCCACCTGTCATAAAGTATTCGGCGATGCGATAGCCGTTCTTGCAGGTGATGGGCTCCTGACTGAGGCTTTCAGGATTATGACCGACAGCCATTTTACATACAGAATTGGCCCAAAGATATTGAAACAGATTATTTTTGAAATTGCTTCGGCGGCCGGTGCCAATGGTATGGTTGGCGGCCAGGTCATGGACGTGCTTTATGATGGAAAAGAAGGGACAAAAAACATCCTTAATTTTATTCATATGCATAAAACTACAGCCCTTATCAGAGCCTCTGTGCGAATAGGCGCAATAACAGGGGGAGCAAAGGTTAAAGAATTAAAAAAATTTACTAAATATGCCGAATCCATAGGTCTTGCCTTTCAGATTACTGATGATCTATTAGACGCAGAAGGCGATGAAGAGGTTGTCGGGAAAAGACTGAAAAAGGACTCCGGCAAGCAAACCTATATAAAACATTATGGCATCGTGGCGTCTAAAATAAGGGTGGAGCAACTTATTGAAGAGGCCATAGAATCTGTTGAATTCCTGGGAGAAAATTCAAAAATACTCTCGGATCTTGCAAGGTATATCTGCAACAGGGTTGCTTGATGTTTCTCGAAAAAATTAATTACCCTGAAGATCTCAAAAAATTAACCATTCCTGAGCTTACACGACTTTCAGAGGAGATACGTAAACTCATCATAGATACTGTTTCGCAAACAGGTGGGCATCTTTCTTCCAGCCTCGGCGTTGTTGAGCTTACCATCGCCCTACATTATGTGTTTAATACACCTGAAGACAAGATTATCTGGGATGTGGGACACCAGTGTTATGCACATAAAATCCTCACAGGCAGGAGAGATAAATTTGAAACACTAAGGCAGGATGATGGATTGTGCGGATTTCCAAGTAAGCAGGAAAGTGCATATGACGTTTTTAATACAGGCCATGCAAGTAATTCCATTTCCATTGCTGTCGGTCTTGCAGAGGCAAGAAAAAAATTTAAACAGTCATACAAGATTATTACAGTAATAGGTGACGGTTCTTTGGCAGGCGGTATGTCTTTTGAAGCATTAAACCATGCCGGGGATTTAAAAAGCGATATCATTGTAATCCTTAACGACAATGAAATGTCAATATCTAAGAATATCGGCGCCTTATCGTCTTACCTGAATAGGATTATGACCGGCGAGTTTGTAAGCAACACCAGGGAAGAGCTTAAAAAAATGCTGAAAAATATACCGGCTTTCGGTGACAGGGTATATAAGGCAGCAATGCACCTCGAAGAGGCGGTAAAAGGATTTGTAACACCTGGTATGCTTTTTGAGGAACTCGGGTTTCAGTATTTCGGGCCCGTTGATGGCCATAACCTGACCCATCTCATAGAAAATTTAAAAAACATCAAAAAGCTTAAAGGCCCAATACTCATCCACACAGTTACAAAAAAAGGTAAAGGCTACACACATGCAGAGGATGATCCTGCAAAGTTCCATGGTGTCTCAACCTTTGAGATAGATACGGGCGCCTCTACGGCTGCCGGTTCCCAGACCTATACGGATATTTTCGGCGACACCATTACAGAACTTGCTAAAAAGGATGACAAAATTGTGGCCATTACAGCAGCAATGGGACTTGGTACGGGTCTTGATAAATTTTCGAAGCTTTTTCCTGAGAGATTTTACGATATTGGTATAGCCGAGCAGCACGGTGTTACATTTGCAGCCGCACTTGCATTGGGAGGGCTTAAACCGTTTGTGGCAATATATTCAACGTTTCTCCAGCGGGCATACGACCAGATTATAATGGATGTTTGTCTCCAGGAACTTCCTGTCATATTTGCCGTTGACAGAAGCGGTATTGTCGGACAGGACGGTCCAACCCATCATGGGGCGTTTGATATTACATATTTCAGACATATTCCTGGTATTGTAGTCATGAGCCCGAAGGATGGTAATGAATTGCGGCAAATGCTCTATTCTGCATATCTGTATAATAAACCTGTAGCTATCCGGTATTCAAGAGGCGTGGCACATGGTACCAAAATCCAAAATACCTTCCAAGAGATTCCCATCGGTACATGGGAAAAATTAAAAGAAGGCAGCGATATTGCACTCATTGCCTGCGGAAACCTTGTATACCCTTCTTTGACTGCTGCGCAAGAATTAGAAGAAGAAGGCATCCACTGCACTGTCATAAACGGACGTTTCATAAAACCTATAGACAGGGAAATGCTGATTGAAACAGCAAAACATGCAAAAAGTATATTAACTGTCGAAGAAAATGTTGTAATGGGAGGATTCGGCAGCAGCATAATGGAGGTGCTCTCCGAAGAAGGTATAGTTGTGCCCTTGAAAATACTGGGCATACCTGACATGTTTGTGCCCCATGGGATGCAAAAAACTTTGAGAGGAAAGATAGGCCTTGATGTTGAAGGCATTAAGAAGGTAATACGTCATTGGTTAAAGAAAGGGTAGACGTGCTCCTTGCAAAAAAAGGGCTTGCCCCGTCACGGGAAAAGGCAAAAATTCTTATCATGGCAGGAGAGGTATATGCCGGGAATGAACTTATAACGAGACCGGATAGAAAAATTGGTGATGACATCTTCATAGAGGTCAAAAAAAATCCCATACCTTTCGTCAGCTACGGCGGCATAAAGCTCGAGAAAGCAATTGAAGCATTCTCTATAGATGTAAAAGAAAAAAAAGCAATTGATATAGGTTCATCAACCGGCGGATTTACAGATTGCCTGTTGCAGCACGGTGCATCGATTGTTTACGCTATTGATGCAGGAACACACCAACTGCATGAACACTTAAGGACACACAAAAAAGTCGTAGTAAAAGAAAATTTCAATGCCAGGTATCTCACATTTGAAGATGTCGGTGAACAGGTAGATATTATCACAATCGATGTCTCATTCATTTCGTTAAAAATAATCCTGCCGGTGACAATCCCCCTTTTGAAAAATAACGGTCATATTGTCTCACTTGTAAAACCGCAATTTGAGGTTGGAAGGTTTGAAGTAGGTAAGGGCGGCATTGTAAAAGATGTCGAAAAGATAAATAAGGCAATAGAAGATATAAAGTCATGCGGCAGAGAACTTGGCTTAAAACCTGTAAAAGAAATAGAAGCGCCACGTGGAAAAGAAAGAAAAAACCGGGAGTATTTTATATTATGGGAATTATAAGTACTCCCAAACCAGTTAATTTTTTTACGAGTATAATATTCAATGATAATCAATACGTAGAAAAAGTGGAAAGAGACATTCAGGAAACAATCGGAAGCATACTTGAAAAAACGGCTCCTATGCCCTTCAAGTATACACATTACTATGAAAAGGAAATGGGAAGCAACCTTTCACGTGTTTTTCTACTTTTCAAACCGCTTTTACTAAGGGAACTTCTATCTGGAATAAAATTAAAAACAAACAGTATAGAAGACTCACTCTCGTCGGACGGGAAAAGAGTTGTAAATATTGACCCGGGGTATATCTCTCTTGAAAATATTGTACTTGCTACAACAAAAGGGTACGCCCACAGGATTTACCTTGGTTTCGGAGTATTTGCAGATTTGACACTCATATACCGGGACAATACATATAAATCTCTCGAATGGACTTACCCTGACTATGGAAGCGAAGAGATTATTGCCGTATTCAACCGGTGGAGGAGCCTCTTAAAGGAGCGGACAAGGATGGGTAAAGATGGGCGCAAAAATGTGTAATGTAACCACAATCACACATACAGTCCACGATAAAAACACCGCTTCCTGCTGTAAAACATATACTGTGAATTATTCTAATAAAAAAGGACATTAAAATGATTAAAAGCATGACAGGTTTTTCAAAAATAGAAACGGAATTCAAGGAAGGAAGGCTGAACTGTGAGGCGCGGGCGCTTAACAACAGGTATCTTGAAATAGGCCTGAGACTTCCCAAGATAGACTATGCCGGTGAACAAAAATTACGTGAAATTGTAAAGCGCTATGTAAAACGCGGCAAGGTAGATATCACGGTAAAATGGGAAAGGTCAAACGGGGAATTCAATACTCTTAAGGTAAATGAAAATGCCGTAAGACAATACCTTGAAGTGCTGAGCTCGTTGAAGAAAAATTTCGGCCTAAAGGGCCAGTTAACGATTGAAAGCATTCTGGGATTCAGAGATATCATTACATACGAGGAAAACAATAACATTTCAGAAAACATTCTTACAAATCCCTTTGAAAATCTTTTGAAAAAACTTGATGAGGAGAGGGTTAGAGAAGGAAAGATAATACAGAAAGATCTAATGGGCAGGCTGAAAAAGATTACACAAAATCTCAAAGAAATAGAAAAAAGATGGCCCCTTATTATCAAAGCACATGAAAATAAATTGAAAGAGAGAATTAAGGAAATTATAAAAACAGCCTCAATAGATGAAGTAAGGGTTTTGCAGGAACTGGCAATCTATATGGAACGTCTCGATATTTCAGAAGAGATCGTAAGGCTGAAGGGACACATTGAAAACTTTAATAATACGCTAAAGTCTGATGATGCTATCGGAAGAAAACTTGATTTTATTGTTCAGGAAATGGTGAGGGAGACAAATACTATTGGAAGTAAATCAAATGATTTATATATAAATGAAAGGGTTGTCCAAATAAAGGTAGAGATAGAAAAGATGAGGGAACAGGCACAGAATGTGGAATGACAAAGACGTAAGCAGTACAGAAGACAAGGAACAAAAAGACAAAATAAAAGGTCAGCTATTTGTCATTTCCGGACCTTCCGGGGTAGGGAAAAGCACACTCATTGAAAGATTCCTGAATAAAAACAGAAATGCTGTTTTTTCTGTCTCCTATACGACACGCGGAGCAAGAAAAGGCGAAGTCAACGGAAAGAATTACTATTTTATTGATGAAAAAACCTTTAAGGAGATGGCGGAAAACGGGAGTTTCCTCGAATGGGAAAATGTTCACGGTTATTTTTATGGCACACCAAAAAAAGAAGTTCTGGAGATCCTGGAAACAGGAAAGGATATTTTACTCGATATTGATGTAAAGGGCGCGTTAAACGTAAAAAAACAGTATCCGGATGCCTGCCTTGTGTTTATTGAACCGCCTTCAAAAGATGAATTGATAAAGAGGCTCTCTTTCAGAAAAGAGCAGGAGATTGAAATACGCATGAAAAGGGTGCAGGAAGAGATTGATAAAAAATACCTTTTCGAGTATACTATCATTAATGATAATCTTGAGAAAGCATATACAACGTTCAAACATATTATTGAAACCGTAAAGGGGAAGAAAAATGGCAAGGATAACCGTTGAAGACTGCATGGAAAAGGTTGAAAACCGCTTCGAGCTTGTACATCTGGCTGCCAAAAGGGCAAAACAACTGGCTAAAGGCTCAAAACCCCTTGTAACATCAAGTAATAGAGAGATTGTAACAGCACTGAGGGAAATTGCAGATAATTTTGTATATTTCGGGAAAAAAGAGCTGCAGGATAATAAAGATGTTCCTTACCAGTTATCTAACTTTGCACCGTAGGATAATCCCATTTCCATTTAGTCTTTGATTAATCCTGAACATAAAACGATATTTCTGAAAAATATTTAGAATATCGAGTTTCAACAACCTATTATAGTTTCTAAAAACACGATTCAACGTATAAATAACGACCTGCATCCTTTTATAACATTACACCTCAAAGCAATTGAACATCTTTGACAAAGAAAGTAAAAAAGGTTGTCTTATATTACTCTTTCTTAATAGCGTCTAAGGACCTACACAGGTTCTTTTTTCATAATACATGAACCATTAAAAACAGTACCGCTTTCAATGACAATATTTGGTGTTGTAATATTACCGTTATGGACTGCAGTGCTTTTCAGAATAACCTGCTCGCCGGCAGTAACATCTCCCTGGATTTCACCGTGGGAAATGAGGTTTTTTGTAGTGATTGTAGCTGTGACCTTTGCAGTAGCCCCGGCAATTAATAATCCATCCGATATAATCTCTCCTTCAAGAACACCTTTTATCATGAGAGAGCTTTTGAACTTTATTGTACCTTTAATTTCCAAATCATCAGCAAGTATAGTGGTAATACTTCCTTCATCGGTATTGGATGTATCTGTCATCTTTTAGCTCCTTTTGTTTAAAATTTATGAGATAAGTTTACGTTAATGCTGTAACCCACATCTTCACTATTATCCCGGTGGTATCCGGTTCACTTAATACTAAAAAATTGGGTAGTAAAAAAACTTTTTTCATTCTCTGAGAGCCCTGAAATCTTATGTACATTAACTTACATCCTCAGAACATCTGTGAGATTCTAAACAAACAAATGCCCTGTTAAACAGGATTAATGTCCCTGGCCTTCATCATACAGGAACCGTTAAAAACAGAACCATTCTCAATCACAATATTACGTGTTGTTACATTGCCGTTATGGACTGCAGTGCTTTTCAGAATAACCTGTTCGCTGGCGGTAACATCACCCTGGATTTCACCATAGGATATGAGATTTTTTGTAGTAATTGTAGCTGTAACTTTTGCTGTTGACCCAATAATCAATAGCCCCTCCGATATGATCTCTCCTTCGAGAACACCTTTTATCATGAGAGAGCTTTTGAACTTTATTGTACCTTTAATTTCCAAATCATCAGCAAGTATAGTGGTAACGTCTTTTTCAACTACTTCAGAAACATTGGAAGTTGTATTTGTCATGTTTGCCTCCTTGGTTTGTTAAAATTATTAAGAATTTCAATCATTATATAACACCTACCTTAGCTTTTGTTTAAAAACATAACTAAAGTTTTAGAATCATAAAATTCAAAACAGTTCAGTCTTCGGCAGCTTCGGTGTAGAATATCCATCTTCTGAAGACCAGCCTGTCTCTGTTTTTGGTTCCTCTGTTTTTTGTTCCTCTGTTTTTGGTTCCTCTGCTTCTCTCGTTATTTCTTCTTCTAATATTGTTTCTTCGTTAACTATAGTCTCAGTAGAAACAATATCCGGTGCCTGAACAACAGGCTCTTCCTTCTTCATAATACAAGATCCGTTAAAGATAGAACCGCTCTCTATTACAATATTTGGCGTCGTAATATTGCCATTATGGGCTGAAGTGTTTTTCAATATAACTCTATCACTGGCAGTAACATCCCCTTTAATTTCGCCGTGAGAGATGAGATTCTTTGTGGTAATCTTAGCTGTAACTTTTGCAGTTGGTCCTACAATCAACAACCCCTCCGATATGATCTCTCCTTCAAGGACGCCTTTTATCATGAGAGAATTTTTGAATTTCATGGTACCCTGAATTTCCAAATCATCGGCAATTATTGTTGTGACCTTTTCTTCACTCTCACCTGAGTCCTTGGGAGCAATGTTTATCATTTCTTCCTCCTTTTCAGCCGTTTTTTTTTGCAGTCTAAACCGGTTTTAAACAAAAATCTATATATCCTGACAAATGGCAGACTTAAATTTATCATAAAACCTCACGATGGCATTATTTCCCATATTTTGTGCTGCTAAAGCATGTAAGAATATTTTTCAATTTATAATAGCTTTTTAAGTTTTTGCTCAAAGTATAAAACATCCTTATTGTCTAAGTTTGTGGCTTTTTTCATATAAGAATGACCGTCAAAAATAGCACCTTCAGACATTATAAGTCTTGTTGTGCTAATATCCCCTTCTATAATACCTTCGGACTTGATTTCTACAACCTCGTTTGACTTTATATTTCCTTCCAGCCTTCCGTCTATCAATACGCCTCTTGAGATAACATTGCCTTTGACAAACCCCTTTTTACCTACTATTAGCCAGTCAGCATCGATATCCCCTGAAACATCGCCATCTATCCTGATAACACCCTTGGTAACAATATCACCTTTAATGGTGGACTCAGGCCCGATAATCACCTCAAGCGATGGTGCTTTTTTTCTGAACATCATCATGTCATATCCTTTAAAAATGAAGCAGGGTTGACAGGCTTCCCATTTTTCCAGACCTCATAATGTAGGTGCGGGCCCGTAGTGGCACCTGTGGAGCCTGAAATTCCAATTGCTTCTCCTCGTTTTATTTTTTGCCCAATCTTGACATAATTTTTGCTGTTGTGGGCATAAACGGTGGTAAAACCATTTCCATGTTCGAGCACTACTATGTAACCGCTGTCGTTGTGCCAGCTTGAAAAACTGACTATACCGTCGGCAGTTGCTTTTATCTGTGTGCCAATAGATGCACCGATATCCATTCCGGAATGAAATATTTCTATTCCGGAAATTGGATGTTCCCTAAGGCCAAACGCTGAATTTACTGTTCCCTTAATCGGCCACCCCTTTGGGGTTGTTTGATAAATATTTTTCTGTTCCTCGATGTACTTTTTTACTTCTGAAACAGATTGGATGGTCTCATCAACCTGTTTTTTTAACAGCTCAATATCAAGAGCACCGGTATTTGTAAAATCTGCTTTTTCAAGGATGACTTTTTTTGATTTAAAGGAAAGAAGCTTTGAGAACTCTTCGTTCGCCTTTTTTAAAGAAAACATGACAGTTTTAAGTTCACTGAACTGGGAGGAGATATTGAGATATTTTTGTTTCATCCCATAATATTCTATGGTGTTTATCCCTATAGATATTAAATAACCGGCACCGATAAAACAAAGGATAAAGCAAGATAACAAACCTATTGCAGACACCCTGATTTTTAAGGGCCTAAACTTTGAGTGGGGAATCACCATAATTGTTATACAGGTAAAACTCTTTCTCAAAAAAAGCTTTATTTTATTCATAAAATCCGTTTTACTTTTTGATCATTTTTTAAAAATATTTTTCTTAGTATCATATAACGTATATAATGTAAAGTTTTTTATCTTATTATCTCTTTTAAACTCATATTTTCCATCAGGATAAGTAATAAAGCAGAAGCAATTAATGATATTTACATGTACACCTGTTTGTGCTAATAAATTAAACCTGACTTTCACACGGTGCAGATGACTATTGCCCCTGGGTTGTGGCTAAGGCTATCTATATAAACATCTTTTCATGGAGATATAGTTATCCATAGTCAATTGATAATAGTGCACATTTTTAAAGGAAAAGACAAAGTAAAAAACTAATATGAACGATAAGTACAGCGTAAAGGTTCTTGAAAAAACTGTTACAATATTAAATCTATACAGTGACAGGGAAAATGCATTTACACTTACCGAGATAAAAAGAATGACCGGTTTTCCCAAAACAACAGTATTCAGAATTCTTAAGACCTTTGAGAATGCCGGTTTTTTTAAATATGATCTTGCAAACGAAAAATACAGTTTGGGCTTAAAATTTCTTGAATTGGGCGGTATTGTATATGAATCCCTGTCTATAAGGAAGGCTGCAGCCCCTCATATGGACGCTCTCGCACAGAACCTTAAGGCTATTATTCTTCTCGGTGTTATAAAAAACGACCAGCTTTTATATATCGACAAAAATGAGTCAAACAGTATTATACGGGTCAGTTCCCGTACAGGTCTCAAGAGACCCCCTTACTTCGGAATGCTCGGTATGACACTGGTTGCATATATGGATGAGGATGAAAGAAAACGGCTTCTGAAACAGTATCCTCCAACTAAAATAACAGAATTCACTGTAACGGATATAGATGAAATTATGCGCAAACTGGATGAAACAAGAAGGCTCGGATATTATATTGAAAAGGATGAGATTGTCGAGGGATTGCTGGGTATCGGAGTACCGATCAGGGATTATTACGGAAATGTTGTTGCCGCACTTGGAGCAACTCAACCGGCATTCCAGATAAAAGAAGGTGCCATTGAAGACATTATACAAGAACTGCTAAAGGCATCAAGGCTTATATCAAAAGAACTTGGCCATGTTGAGTAGAATAAGGCTTAAACAAGAAAACAGGATAAGTGATCAATGAACATAATAGATAAATGGCACAGAGTAAATCATTTAACATTTATAGTCTTCATTACATTTTTTGTCTGTACCCTGATGGGCCCGGCAATTGCACAGGAAAAACCTGCTGCGGAGAAATCATCCACAAAAAATTCTTTAAAAACATCAAAATTCATTATAAAAGCAAAGTCAAAAGGCGATTTCATAGGCACTGTTACTAAGGTAAATGTGGCTAGTAAAACCATTACCGTGAGAAACAAGGGGATAATAGTAACTTTCGATGTCATCAATCCGGTCTTTAAGGGCTACAAGAGCCTTGAACAAATACGGGTTGGCGATAAAATTGCAATATCCTACACAGGCGACGGTGCAAGAATAACAAAAGGTACAGACATTGCATTACGTCAAGAAACAATAAGGCCGCAGCCTGAACCTGTTAAACAAAAATATAAACCGGCCGGAACCAATAAAGGCCGACCCGTTAGAGTAATTGAAAGGACAAACAGCTTACATTTCAGGGATGTGGATAACAACAGCGACGGCAGGATCACCCCGGTTGAGCTAAGCGCTGTTGTTCCTAATTTAACTGTGGAAGATTTCAAAAAATACGACAGGAACGGCGACGGATATCTCAACGAATCAGAGTATAATGCGATCAATAGATCTGTATCTCGCGCTCACAGCCGGTAATTGATTTAAACGGGCTTGCTGCTTGTTTGTAAGCGGCACCGCTCCGGCATTATTAATCTCGCCGGTGGTCTGTTGATCCCCATCGGCAATCCTGTCCCCATTCCTCCTGCAATCTGGCTCTTAAGTACCGGTCTGGCTGGTCTTGTGAGCATCAGACGTAAACTCATCCGGTAACAAAGTAAGACCAACTTATTAATCAACAGGCGGGGAAAACATTCCCCGCCTGTTCTGTTTTGTAAAACCATAAATGCATCGGATCAGGGATAATGCTGTTGACAAAGGCGCCATACGTGTAATAACATGAGAATATAAAACAAAACTTTACGTGCCTTATCTTAACTACGGCATGATTATGTGATGGAGGTTTATCGTATGAAAATGAAACGGGTGTATGTCTGTACCATTTTATCTGTATTATTACTAATGTCATTTATTACCCTAATGGGCTGCAGTAAAGACAAACCAGGTTTTTCCACAGAATACCAGGCTGTTTTTATGAACAACGGCCAGGTCTTCTTCGGTAAGATTGAAAACGCAGGCGGAGATTATCCTCTCATCAGGGATGTTTTTTATATCGGACGTCAGGCATCTCCCGACGGCAAAGAGGTTAAGAGTATTCTCATGAAACGTGGCAGCGAATGGCATGGCCCCGACTATATGTACATCAACAAGCAGCAAATAGCAATTATCGAGCCTGTATCGCCCACTTCACGGGTGGCACAACTCATCAAAGAAGCAAAGAGCATGATACCTCAAGCGACAAAACCATAAACCGGCAAAAAGTCTTATTGCAGCAGGAAAAATAGGGATCATCCCGTGCAAAGAACATAGAAACAGACGTATTCACCCGCGCTACGAGAAATTACAAAGGTTATATCTTTTCAGTGCCTCGATATGAGCAAAGGAAAGTTAAGTGCCATGTACAAGTCAACCTCGGAAGACATGGGGTCGGAAAATATTTCTTGCGGCGTACCGGCATGAGCAACCCTGCCCTGAGCATAAAGCACAATTTTATCAGCTATAGAATAAGCTTCAAGCATATCATGACTTACAAGTACAATAGGAACATTAAAGCGGTATTTAATATCTCTCAACAGATCCCTCATCTCTATACGCAATGCATTGTCAAGGGCCGAAAAGGGTTCGTCTAAAAGAAGCACCTCCGGTCTTCCGATGAGTGCCCGTGCAAGGGTTACCCGTTGTTTTTCTCCGCCGGATATCTGCCCTGGATATTTGTCTTCAAGTCCTTCGAGATAGAGAAGCTTGAACATTTCATCTATTTTTTTGTTTCTTTCCATTTTATTGCCATTTTTCAAACCATATCCGATGTTTTCACGGGCTGTCATATTGGGGAAAAGCACGCGGTCCTGAAAGACATATCCCACTGACCGCCTTTGCGGTGGTAGATTTACCTTTAAATAATCATCAAAAAGCACCTTTTCGCCAAAGCAAACACGGCCTTCATCGGGATTGGCAAGACCGGCTATTAATTGCAGCGTCATTGACTTGCCTGATCCGGAGTGACCGAAAAGCACAAGAATCTCGTTATCCATATGCCATTCTACATCGAGTGAAAAACCTGTTACCTGTTTTTTCAGTCTTATTTCAAGCCCCATTAAAACATCCTCTTACTGAATTTGTTTGCTATATAAAGAAACAAGCCCGAAAGAGCGGTAAAAAAGATTACAATAATATTTGCCTTAGACCATTCCCCGCTGTTAGCCAGCGCATATATGGTTATGGGCATTGTATTCGTTTTTCCGGGTATATTGCCTGCAACCATCAGAGTTGCGCCGAATTCGCCAAGAGCTCGCGCAAATGACAGGACTATACCGGCTATAACCCCTTTTTTCGAAATTGGCAGTATTACTTTTAAGGCTGTCATGAGTTCCGAGTGGCCAAGTGTATATGATGCATGGATAAGGTTCTTATCGATCGATTCAAAAGCAGCACGTGTTATTTTTATCATCAGGGGAAGTGATACGACAAACGATGCAAGCGCTGCAGCATACCAGGTGAACATAATGCTCCATCCTGTAAAGTGATAAATATAGCTCCCGATGAAACCGTTTCTCCCGAAAAGGATGATAAGATAGTAACCGGTGACAGTAGGAGGCAAAACCATCGGCAAAGTAAAGAGCATGTCCAAAAACTCCTTTCCTTTGAAGTCCTTTCTTGCAAGCAGATAGGCAATACATATACCGACAATAGCAACAAAAACCGTAGATATCATGGCAACCTGGAAGGAGAGCCTTAACGAAAATAATATTGAGTTATCCATAAATCATTTACCTGAAGTATGTTTTTTGCTTTACTACAGTGTAACAATAAAATGGTTTCACCATTTGCGATATATAAGAATGATTGTGACCGCTCCCCAAAATTATTGCCTTTTAATATGATAGACATTGAATCATCTTAACACAGGGCTATATGCAGGTCAATATAACGAATGTGAAGTTTAATTAAGTTTAATTCGGCCGTCTGCCTGGTACAGACGGCCATATGAAAGGTAGGATATGATAAATGAAAGATTGCAATGATAATACAAACTTTTCATATGAAATCATGTGCTTAGTGCCCCTTGGGTTAATACCCCGAAGCTTGCTTTGAAATGGCTTCACATTCTTGTTTCGCCTTTGATGCCCCGTCCGCCTGCGGCGGAGTGATTCATTTCATGGATTTAAAACCATATTTTTCAAGTATTTTTTTACCCTCAGGGGATAACACAAAATCAACAAATAGCCTTGAAAGAGCTTCATTTTTTGCATCCCTGACTACAGCGATCGGATATAAAGCCTTGTTGTAACTACTTTCCGGGGCTGCCATCACAACCGTAACATCCTTAGCCCTTACAGATGCATCGGTTGAAAAAACAATACCGGCATCCACTTCGCCCCTTGCCACATAATCAAGGACCTGCCTAACGTGTTCACCGTAAATCAATTTGTCCTTAATGTTATCCCAAATTTTCAAGTACCTGAGTGCTTGTTCTGCATACATGCCTGCAGCTACACTCGCCGGATTGCCTATTGCAATCTTTTTTATATCAGGATTTTTCAAATCGCTGAAGGTCTTCAATGCATTCCTTGAAGATGTTTGCTTGATAAGCACAATACCGTTTTCTGCAAAATTGCACCTTGTTCCTGCAACTATCAGTTTTTTTTTCTCAAGTTCGTCCATCTCCCTTGCTGCCGCTGAAGCAAATACATCCACCGGTGCACCACCTTCTATCTGACGCATAAGATCCCCTGACGAGGCAAAATTCAGGTGCACCTTTACATTTTTCTTATTTACTTCAAAGTCTGCCGCAATTTCTCTAAAAGAATTCGTCAGGCTTGCTGCTGCCGATACTGTTATTTCATCTGACGGTGCCGCTACTGTGCTATAAGAAATTGAAGCAATAAGCGTAATGCATATACATAAAATAATACTGCCTGTCATATGGAATTTTCTGTTGCATGCATCCTTAAAAAATCTTTTTTTACTCGATTGTCTAAACATTTTTTCTCTTTAATATATGTATTAATATAACGTATTGTTATATACCATTGGGAATAACGATTGTCAATAGTTTTATTCTCTCTTTCGCTTCTTTGAGAAAGGTTTTTAATTTTTTAAGCACACAATCACCCAAGCTTGCACTTGCAGATTTAAACATTATTCTTTATAATTCAATAATATCAGCAGCAGGGAGTAAACATGAGAATTGCCTATAAAGTCTGGCTCGATAATGATGGAAAAGCTTTCGGTGAAGGACCATATAGAGTTTTAAAACAAATAGAAAAAGCCGGTTCATTGCATCAAGCTGCTATTGACCTGAAAATTTCTTATAGGAAAGCGTGGCTTATAATCAATATTATTGAAAAAAAGCTCGGTTTTGATTTTCTTGAACGTAAAATAGGTGGCTTGTCTGGAGGCGGCTCAAATATTACCCCTTCAGGCAAAGCATTTTTGAAGAAATATGAAGATTTTCGCAGAGAACTGGAGCAAGTTCTCGAAAACACATATCAAAAACATTTCGGTGTATAATTCTTAGAATATTTATGGTTATTAAAAACTGATTATATATCGAATTGTGTGGAAAGTCTGTCTTTGGTAAGAATGTCCTTATGTGTAACTCTACCGTAACCGTTCTGCAACAAACTCTGTTCCATATCATCCATGATCTTCCAGCATAATCCTTGAGAAAGCCCTTCCATTACATCTATAGGGATAAACATGGATGTTGTCTCAACCGTCACTTTATCTTTATTACATTGTCTCCACACCCATCTTCTGGTAAGTACCTCGTTTTCATCCTTATAAATAACCTCACCTCTGTCCACTACCTCCTGCTCACCGCCTTCCATAGGAATAAAGGTTTCGCACCCTTCTGCAAAACAAAGGCTGATATCACCTTCTATCGGCGCAATAGCATGACCGCCCATAGGAACAAGGTACTTCAGAGAGATTCCATTATAAAGGTCAACAACAGGGTTTATTCTGGGGAAGGGACCATCCTTTAAGGCTCGTCTTATAAGTGATTCGATAGAACTGTAATATTTTGATGAAGAAATTCCGAGTTTTTTAAATGCTTCTCTCCAAACCCTGATGTGTGGGTGTTCCTGAGGACTTTTATACGGAAAATTTTTTTTTATATCTTCAAGAATAGCTTCAAGCCTGTCTTCACCGTATCGTTTATTTTCTATTTCACAGACAAGAACACCGATTTCAAGCGCAGGGAAAATGTCGAAAAACTTACTGTCTACAGAAAAAATCATTAAAGTCTCTTGGAAGCCGTAGATATCCTTAATAATGCCCGTTGCAGGGCAAGTTCATATATAATTAAATCATCGGCATTATCTGTGGGTATGTCTTTAAGGGTTGATTCTGCATGTTCCTTTGCTCGTTTTGCTCGTTCAAGGTCAATTTCCTCTGCAAATTCTGCGGTTTCCACAAGAAATGTAACCTTGTCCTCTGTAACTTCCCCAAAACCACCGCTAGTCGCAATGTGTTTTGTCTTGCCTGCTTTTATATACCGTACTTCTCCGATGCCGATAGTCGTCAGGAATTTTATATGACCTGGAAGAACGCCGAATTCACCGAGCTCTCCGGTTGCTTCCACCATATCAACTTCTTCCTGCACAAGCAGTTTTTCAGGAGTTATTATTTCAAAATTAAGCATAGCCACAATTACTCTCCCATAAACTGTTTCGCTTTTTCAACCGCTTCCTCTATTGTTCCCACCATATAGAATGCCTGTTCCGGAAGTTCGTCATATTTTCCTTCTGCAATCTCTTTAAAACCCTTAATCGTATCCTTTAGTGCAACGTATCTACCTTGCTGACCGGTAAATGCTTCCGCAACAAAAAATGGCTGAGAGAGGAATCTCTGGATCTTTCTGGCACGTGCAACAACGAGCTTATCGTCTTCTGAAAGCTCATCCATACCAAGGATGGCAATGATATCCTGTAATTCTTTATATTTCTGAAGTATTCTCTGGACTTCGCGTGCTACCGCATAATGCTCATCCCCCACGACCTTCGGGTCAAGGATCCTGCTCGTTGAATCAAGCGGGTCAACAGCAGGATATATACCAAGTTCTGAAATCTGTCTTGAAAGAACTGTAGTTGCATCAAGGTGTGCAAATGTTGTTGCCGGGGCTGGGTCTGTAAGATCGTCTGCAGGCACGTAAATGGCCTGGACAGAAGTAATTGAACCCTTTAGTGTTGAGGTAATTCTCTCTTCAAGTTCACCAAGGTCTGTTGCAAGTGTTGGCTGGTAACCGACAGCCGAGGGCATCCTGCCGAGCAGTGCCGATACCTCTGAATTTGCCTGAGTAAATCTGAATATATTATCTATAAAAAGCAGCACGTCCTGCCCTTCCTCGTCCCTGAAATATTCGGCGGCAGTCAGAGCAGTAAGGCCTATCCTTGCGCGGGCGCCGGGCACTTCTGTCATCTGTCCGTAGACAAGTGCGCATTTATCAATAACGCCTGACTGTTTCATTTCAAGCCAGAGGTCGTTTCCTTCTCTTGTCCGCTCGCCTACGCCACCGAAGACGGATATACCGCCGTGATGCATGGCAATATTATGGATCATTTCCATGATAATAACTGTTTTACCCACACCGGCGCCGCCGAAGAGCCCTACCTTCCCGCCCTTTGAATATGGTTCAAGGAGGTCAATGACCTTTACGCCTGTTTCCAGGAGTTCGACCTTCGTATTTTGCATGGTAAGCAGCGGTGCAGACCTGTGTATGGGATATGTCATTTTTGTCGAGATGGCACCGACTCCATCCACCGGTTCGCCGATGACATTCAACACCCTGCCGAGGATTTCATTGCCTACAGGGATGCTTATCTGTGCACCTTTGTATGTGGCTTCCTGCCCTCTCAACAATCCGTCTGTCGTATTCATGGCAATACAACGTACCATGCTGTCTCCAATGTGCTGAGCAACCTCAAGAACAAGGTTTTCATGAATATCACTTATTGACGGGTTTGTGATGTATACTGCTCCGTATATCGGAGGAAGATTATCAGAGGGGAATTTTATATCCACTACCGTTCCTATAACCTGTACAATATTTCCTTTTACTTCCGAGCTCATCTATATTCCTCCTTTTACGTTCCTCTCAAAGCTTCGGCACCGCCAACGATGTCCATCATCTCGTTGGTAATGCTTTCCTGTCTTCGTTTGTTATAAACAAGGGTGAGATGATTTATCATCTCCCCGCAGTTGCTGGTTGCATTTTCCATGGCAGCCATTCTTGCCGCATGTTCCGATGTCTGGGAATCCAAAAGGGCAAAATAAATCTTTGTGCTAATATATTTCGGTATGAGTGCTGCGATGATTTTATCCCTTTCCGGTTCGTAGAGATAATCGATACCCTCCGGTTCACCGGAAGCCTTTACGGGAAGAAACTCTTCAAAGACGGGGATCTGTTTTGCTGCAGATTGGAAGTGATTATATCCAAGATATACTTTATCAAATTCACCTTCCGTATAAAGTTTTATCAGATCATTGGCCATAGTATTTACAAAATCCTGATCAATTTTTCGTATATCGGCCCAGTCCTTTATAATGCTTACCTTTCGCCTATGGAGGTAGTCTTTGACTTTTTTCCCAAAGACATATACGCCTATGCGCTCATATTTATCCCTGTTCTCTGCAATAAATGTTTCTGCCTGCAAAGCGATATTCATATTAAAACCGCCGCATAAACCTCTGTCTGACGCCATAGAAACAACGAGTACCTTTTTTATCTCTTCTCTTTCAGTAAGGAGCGGATGGATTTCTTTCGGGACCCTTGTGATAACCCGGGCAGTCAGTTCTTCCATTTTTAACGCATAGGCCTGTATTTTTTCCAGGTCTTCCTGTGCCCTTCTCAGTTTCGAGGCAGAGACCATCTTCATCGTTCTCGTAATCGTCTGGGTACTGTTTATACTAACAATTTTCCTTTTTATATCCCTTAGCGTTGCCATTAAATGTCCTTAATAGGTAAATTTATCTCTAAACTGATCGAGTACACTGGTGATCTTATCCTCGACAGCCGTGTCAATCTGTTTCTTCTCCTTAATAAGCGCAATCAGATCCGGATGTTTTTCTTCCACAAACTGGAACATTTCCTGCTCATATCTTTTCAGTACGTTCTCCGGGTATGTGTCAATGTATCCATTGGAACCGGCATACATTAATATAACCTGCTTCTCGACAGGGATGGGCACATACTGTCCCTGCTTCAGAAGTTCTGTCAGGCGTGATCCTCTCGCAAGAAGGGCCTGTGTAGCTTTATCAAGGTCACTCCCGAATTTTGCAAAGGCAGCCATTTCCCTGTACTGGGCAAGTTCAAGTCTTAATCGCCCCGCAACCTGTTTCATTGCCTTTATCTGGGCGTTGCCACCGACCCTCGATACGGAAATTCCGACATTTATGGCAGGTCTGACACCTGCGTAAAAAAGTTCCGGTTCAAGGTATATCTGGCCGTCTGTAATGGAGATAACATTTGTAGGTATATATGCAGAAACGTCGCCTGCCTGAGTTTCAATGATCGGAAGAGATGTTAGAGAACCTCCCCCGTGTGCATCATCCCACTTGGACGAACGTTCAAGCAACCTTGAATGTAGATAGAAGATGTCTCCGGGATACGCTTCCCTTGCTGGTGGACGACGGAGCAGAAGAGATATCTGTCTGTAGGCAACGGCATGTTTGGAAAGATCATCGTACACTATAAGTGCATGTCTTGCTGTATCTCTGAAATATTCACCCATTGAAGTTCCTGCAAAAGGCGCAAGATACTGAAGCGGTGCAGGGTCGCTTGCGGTTGCAGCCACAACTGTTGTGTATTCCATGGCACCATAACTGGTAAGGAGGTCTACTGTCCTTGCAACTGATGATCTCTTCTGGCCTATGGCTACATAAATACAAAATACGTCATTTCCTTTCTGATTTATAATCGTATCTATGGCAACAACAGTTTTTCCTGTCCCTCTGTCGCCGATGATCAATTCTCTCTGTCCCTTTCCAATGGGGATCATTGCGTCAATAGCCTTGATACCTGTCTGAATGGGTTCTTTCACGGGTTGTCTGACTACAACGCCAGGGGCTATCTGTTCAACATTTCTGAACTCCTTTGCGTCAACGGGGCCTTTTCCGTCAATCGGGTTTCCGAGACCATCAACGACTCTTCCGATGAGGGATTCTCCAACAGGAACCTGGGCAATCTTACCTGTCCTTTTTGCAATATCCCCTTCCTTAATTTTATAATCCTCGCCGAAAATAACAGCGCCGATATTATCTTCTTCAAGATTCAAGACCATCCCAGCTATGCCATGCGGGAACTCAAGAAGCTCTCCTGCCATGGCGTTCTGAAGTCCGTAAATCCTCGCAATACCATCACCGACAGAGATGATTATACCTGTCTCCTGAAGATTTAATTCTCTTTCAAACCCCATTATCTTCTGCTCTATAATCCTGCTTATCTCGTCTGCCCTGATCTCCATATATCCTACTCCTTCAAAATATTTTCCTTTAACGTCTCAAGCTGTTGCTTTACACTACCGTCTATGATGGTCCCTTTCACAATAACTTTAACCCCGCCAATAAGCGTCTTATCCTCAACCACCTGAAGCATCACATCTTTGTGCATTTTCTTTTTTAATTCTTCTTCAATGCGCATTTTCATAATGTCAACAAGGGGGTATGCCGTATAAAGTGTCCCCCTTACCCGCCCTTCCTTTTCATCCACAAGCTCACTGTAAACATCTTTTATCATGTGGAGATAACCTATCCTGTTTTTTTCAAGGAGCATACTGAACATATTTGCCAGGGGAATGGCCACGCTTAAAGCCTTCATGATGTCGCTAAGAAGCTCTTTTCTTTTTTCCATCTCCAGGATAGGAAGCATCAAAGCCTTTCCCAACTGCGGCGCTTCATCAAAAACATTAAGTATTTTCTCAATCTCATCCAGGTAGTCCCTGTATTTCCCGTCCTTTTCCCCGACGGCAAATAAACCTTTTGCATATCTTTTTGCAATGGATTGACTTATCAATTTAAACTCCCCATTTTTTCAATAAACTCTTCCACCATCCTGTTGTGATCTTCTTTTGTAAGTCTTTCCTTTACAAGCTTTTCTGCCTGTTCCATTGTAAGCCTTACTATTTCTTCCTTAATTTTTCCGCTGACTTCTTTGGCTTCCTGTGCAGAAGTAATCGCTGCCTGTTCCTTGAGTTTGGATACAAGAACCATTGCCTCATTCATGACCTTTTTCTTTTCATTTTCTGCTTCTTCAAGAACAGTCTTTTTAAATGCCTCTATCTCTTTATCAAGATTTCCAAGTTTACTTTCATATGTTGCTTTAAGTTCCTGAGCCTCCTTGAGCATCCTATCGGCTTCTTCAATTTTATCTTTCACAATTGTGTGTTTGTTTATAAAATATTCCTTTAGAGGCTTAGCACCAAATTTTACAATGACCCCGACAAGTACTGCAAAATTTATAAATTTAAAAACCCAGGACAGCCATGATTCAGAACCACCGGTCATGAAAAACTCCTTTTCAGTATCTTTTGAGCAGCTTCGTTTGATAGCCTTTCCACATCCAACTTCAGCGCGTTGCGCACTTTCTTGCTGTCATTATCAATATCAATACGTATGCGTGAAATCTCATTCGTCAGGTCTGTCCTTGCCTGCTCGATAATCTGCGTTGCAGCCGTATGCGCCTCGTTTAAAACTGCATCTTTTACTTCAACAATCGGCTTCTTTTTTTCTTTAATGCCATCTTCATATGATATTTTGAGCGAATTGACCTGTTCTTTTGTTGATAGTGCATTGTCAAAGTGTGAACCGATTGCTTCCTCCCTCTTATTGATTGCCCTCAAAACAGGTTTGAATAACAAAAAATTTAAAAGGATCATTAAAATTAATAAATTGGCAAACTGGATGAGAATTGTATAGTTAAAATCAATCATATTTTACCTCTTATGTATCAAGAGAATTATTTCACTTAGGTTAATATCATAAAATGTTTCCTTTTGCAATTTTTTTTTCAACTACTTATATAGACTTTTTTCTGTATACATCAAAGCCTTTATAAAATTGTATATTGTAAAATACAATATTGCATTACAAAAATATCTTGTTCAATTATATTGCAATAGAAAATATGCGGACTCAGGCTATCGACAGCTTCCATCATTAATTAACATTTACCATGTTTTAATAAATTTTGGTCCTTTAACAAATCAGAAAATAAGAAAGAAGAAATACGGATTTTCGACAGCAGCATTGACCTTCCCATCTATAATTACAAGCATTCAAGAACAGTCCAGGCCTCAAATAGGCGCTCAATCTCAATAAGATTTAAAAAACATGGTGTCGATGTCACCTCATTATAATGGTGCCAGTTAAAGATTCTTTGCGAAAAACAACTTGAGGGATTGCCGGTTATTTCAAAGTTTGATATTGACAAAGACGCTAAAATATAGTTAAATTACACGGTTTTTTATTAAATATAAAAGGAGGTGATGCTGTTATGCAATGCCAAACAGTAAAACAAGGCACCGAGTGTTTGTTCATGAAGAAAAATGGATGTTCCTATAATGGCGGTGCATGCTACACAATTATTGAGAATTGCGAGGGATGTTCGAAAGTGATAGAATTCACAACAGGCAAATACTGTATCAGCTTTCCTTACCCGGCTCAAAAATGGCAAAATGGTTCATGCCCTATGTCATCTCACGTAAAAAAAGGGCAGAAAGCTGAAGAGCAGAAGATCAACCCACTGAAAGCATCAAAGAGAAACGCCGGAAAAAAATAAGGTTTTTTAAATTAACGAGCCTGCCGCTCAAAATTTATTAAAATTTTTTGTGCGTGAATTTTTTGAGGGTGAACTTTACTTTTTTGTGATCTTTTAAGGAATTATTTTGGAGTTTCGCAGTTGACAGTTCACGATTTTTAAATTATATCAACTATGATCTATAATACGTAAACTGTCAAATGTGGGACCATTTTACATTTGACTTCAAGCAGGCATCAATGGTAAAAAAATATCCAAGCCTTGGCTTATGAATGTTCGCTCAATAGTTCGCAAAACTGGGAGGAAGGGGAGCCCAGAACACCCGCAGGTTTGTGTTTTACCGGTGGAGGACAGTATTAGCTCGGAAAATGGTAAAAATTAAAATGGAGGTAAATCTTGAAGAAGAATAAATCAGCGATTAAAAGAGCCAGGCAGTCAGAAGAAAAAAGGCTTAGAAATTCTCATGTTAAGTCAACAATGAAGACACATATTAAAAGAGTTATGATTGCAGTGGAAAATAAAGTAATAGAAAATCTCGATAATATTTTCAAATCTGCTGTATCTTACATAAATAAAGCTTCATCAAAAGGTGTTATACATAAAAATAATGCTTCAAGAAAGGTATCGAGACTTACAAAAAAGGTTAACAACCTTTCCCAGCCAAAAGGATAATTAATAGTCTATCAATGCAATTGCACTGAATTTCCTTGCCATCCTTCCAGACATCCTTGTCAATGCTTCTCTTTTATTGTAATCCTCGGAGCTTACATCACTAGCATTATATATCTCGTTTTCTGATAGTGTCCATTTCTTAATAAAAGCACCCGTTTTGTTGAAGAGAGAAAGGTCTATCGTCATTTCAATGTTCTTCTCAACGATGATTCCTTGCGCATTCAGGGCAGAAGGGATTATTCTAATTTTATTTATACTCCCCTGAATATACCCGTCAGAGCCTTCTTTGTTCAACTTGAAAAGACCTGTAGCAACAAGTTCTTTCGCAAAGGCATCGGTAACATAGCCGGAGGCATGAGGCTCATAGGTCTTATTTTTAAATAGAGGAATATAAAGAGACGATATTTCACCTCCGAATATTCCCTTTTCCTTTATCATCTGGTATCCACAACAAGATAGCATGATCATCATAAATACAATCAAACATGTTTTATATGGAAAAGATCTTTTTTTGTTCACTGTCCACCATCCACTTTTTATTGTGTTTACACACATACCACATTTACGAGTTTGTTCGGAACAACAATGATCTTTTTAATGTCCTTCCCCTGAATCTGCTTGGATATCTTATCAAGCGAAAGAACAATATTTTTTAATGCCTCATTATCAATATCCCTTTCCGCTTCAAAGGTATCCCTCAGTTTTCCATTTACCTGGACAGCAATGACAACCTTATCTTCTATGGTATATTCTTCTTTATATTGAGGCCAATTATCTGCCATAACATTCACATCTTTCCCCATCATCTCCAGCAATTCTTCCGAAATATGCGGCACGAAAGGAGAGAGCAATATAAGCAGAGTTTCCATAGCTCCCCTTAAAAGTTTTAGTTCCTCATCGTTTCTTCCTTTTTCGACAAATTTATACATTGCATTTACAAATTCCATAATACTTGCTATTGCAGTATTAAGGTGAAATCGCTCAATATCATCTGTCACCTTTTTGATCGTTTTGTGTATCCTGAATGTAAGCTGTGCTGCATCAATCTCGCTTGCCCCTGATTCAAAAACAGCCTCCACGTGTTTCAACTCGTCCAACCTGTCCGCGACAAACCTCCATACTCTATGAAGAAATCTACTGGAACCCTCTACCCCTTTATCGCTCCATTCAAGGTCCTTTTCGGGAGGCGCAGCAAATAGACAGCATAATCTTGTCGTATCGGCACCGAATTTTTCAATTAAATAATCAGGGTCAACAACATTGCCCTTTGATTTGCTCATTTTAGCACCGTCTTTTATGACCATGCCCTGAGTAAGGAGATTTTTAAAGGGCTCTCTCACTTCCACCAACCCCAGTTCGTTCAATACCCTGTTGAAGAACCTGGAATAGAGCAAATGGAGGACTGCATGTTCCACACCACCTATATACTGATCCACCGGCATCCAGTAATCTACTTTTTCTCTGTCGAGTGGCCCTGATGTATAGTCTGCACATGCATATTTAAGAAAATACCAGGAAGATTCAACAAATGTGTCCATGGTATCCGTCTCTCTTCTCGCTTTTCCTCCACAGACCGGACATGTTGTTTCATAAAAATCTGCACAATCAGTAAGAGGTGATTTCCCCACTATCTTTATTTCAAGATTAAGCGGAAGCTCTACAGGAAGGTCTTCATAGCGAACAGGAACGGTTCCGCATCTGTCGCAATATATAATAGGTATTGGCGTGCCCCAATATCTCTGTCGTGAAATACCCCAATCTCTTAAGCGATAATTCACCTTCCCTTTACCGATCCCCTTCTCTTCAAGATAACTTATAATCTTCGGGATTGCCTCCCTGTTGTTCATACCATTGAAAACATCGGAATTTGTCATTAATCCGTCGCCTTCATAAGCCCCTTGCATTTTTTCAGGATCTATTGAAACGTGCTCCGGCGTGATCGTCAAAATAACCGGCAAATCAAATGTCTTCGCAAATTCAAAATCCCTCTGGTCATGGGCAGGAACCGCCATGATTGCACCTGTGCCGTATTCCATTAATACAAAATTTCCTATATAAACAGGTATTTTATTGCCATTCAATGGATTTATGGCATACCTTCCGGTGAAGACACCTTCTTTTTTTATGTCGCCTTCTGTCCTGAAACTCCTGTCCAGTGCCTTTGTCTTTTCTATAAAGGCAAGGGCTTCTTTTTCGTATGGAGTTCCCTTTGGAAACATTGGCGAGTAGGGATGTTCCGGGGCAAGCACCATAAAAGTCACGCCGTAAAGCGTATCAGGTCTTGTGGTAAAAATAGTAAGGGGTGTGCTGTCTTCCATTTTAAAGTTTACTTCGACACCATAGCTTTTCCCTATCCAGTTTTTCTGCATGTTAAGGACCCGTTCAGGCCACCCGGGAAGACTATCACAATATTCAATAAGTTCATCGGCATATTTTGTAATTGCAAAAAACCACTGGGTCAGCTCTTTCTGGATAACAGCTTTTCCACATCTCCAGCACAACCCATCTTCCACCTGTTCATTGGCAAGTACGGTCTGGCATTCCATGCAATAATTTACCGGCGAGCTTTTTCTGTAAACAAGTCCCTTTTCATACATTTTCAGGAACATCCATTGTTCCCACCTGTAGTATTCAACATCGCAGGTTGCAATTTCCCTTGCCCAGTCATAGCCGAATCCAAGCCTTTTCAATTGTTTTCTCATGTAGGCAATGTTTTCGTAGGTCCATACTGCCGGCTGAACACCGTGCTGAATGGCAGCATTCTCGGCAGGCATTCCGAAGGCATCCCACCCCATGGGATGCAATACATTAAAACCCCTCATTCGTTTATAACGGGCAATAACATCTCCTATAGTATAATTTCTCACATGCCCCATATGTATCTTACCTGAAGGGTACGGGAACATTTCAAGAAGATAATATTTCTGCTTATCTTTATCTTCCTCTACATGGAACAGGTTATTTTCTTCCCAGATTTGTTGTCTTTTTTCTTCAACTGTATGCGGCTTATAGTCTGCCATTACAAACCCCTGTTAAAATCAGTCGTAAGTAGTTAGTAAATAGTAGTTATTAGTCAGTATTGATTTTTACTATTTACTGTCTTTCCACTATCGACTGTCTCAATTATTTATTCATCATTGCTCTGATACGCAATCGCAGTGCGTTAAGCTTGATAAATCCGCCTGCATCCTGTTGTTGATACACAGAATCCTTATCAAATGTGGCAAAATCCTCCGAATAGAGAGATTTATCCGACTTCCTTCCTACAACCATGCAATTGCCTTTATAAAGCTTCAGTCTCACAGTACCGCTCACTCCTTTCTGTGTTTCATCAACAAAAGCCTTAAAGGCATTCATTTCAGGAGAGTACCAGAAACCATAGTATATAAGCTCGGATATCTTCGGCATCAGACCGTCTTTGATATGCATTACTTCTCTGTCCATGGTAATCGTTTCCATTCCCCTGTGAGCAGTATGAAGAATTGTGCATCCAGGAGTCTCATATACTCCCCTTGCCTTCATACCGACAAACCTGTTCTCTACTATATCAATCCTGCCGACCCCGTTTGCTCCGCCAATCTTATTTAAATGGGCGATAAGGTTATAAGGCATCATGGGCTGGCCGTCCACACCAACCGGCACTCCATCTGCGAACATAATCTCTATATATGTCGGCTTATCCGGTGCCTTCTCAGGAGAGACAGTTGTCAGAAACATGCCTTCATCAGGCTCATTCCATGTATCCTCCAATATACCGCCTTCATAACTGATATGCATAAGGTTCCTGTCCATACTGTAAGGTTTTTCTTTACTGACAGGCACATCAATACCGTGCTTTTGCGCATAATCAATCAATTCATTTCTCGATTTAAAATCCCACTCTCTCCATGGAGCGATAATTTTAATATTAGGTTCAAGGGCGTAGAAAGTAAGCTCAAACCTTACCTGGTCATTCCCCTTGCCTGTAGCACCGTGGCATACAGCATCGGCCTTTTCTATCTTTGCAATCTCAATTTGCCTTTTTGCGATAAGCGGCCTTGCAATGGAGGTTCCCATCATATAATTGCCTTCATATATAGCATTTGCTTTTATTGCAAAGAATATGAAGTCTCTTGCAAATTCTTCCTTTAAATCCTCCACATAAAGCTTCGAAGCGCCTGTCTTCAACGCCTTTTCTTCCAATCCCTGCAATTCCTGTCCCTGGCCTACATCTGCAGAATATGCAATAACCTCAGATCCATACTTCTCGATCAACCATTTAACTATTATTGATGAATCCAGGCCGCCTGAGTAAGCCAGCACTACCTTTTTTATTTTATCCATCTTTTACCTCCATTTTTTGATTCTTGATTTTGGATTATAGAATACAACACTTTAAAACATCTGAAGATTTTAAAAGATTTTGCTTTAAATATCCAAAATCCACAATCCAAAATATCGTTCTTATTCAGCACCCGATGATAAGCCACTCCAAGAGTGCTTTCTGTACATGCAGTCTGTTTTCCGCCTGTGTAAATATAATCTCCTGAAATCTTTCGAATACACTCTCTGAAATCTCCTGATTCCTGTATGCCGGCAGGCAATGCATTACAATCACATCTTTCTTCGCCTTTTTCAAAAGTTCATCATCAATCTTATATAATGCAAAGGCATTTTTTCTTATCTCCTTTTCCTTTTCCTGCCCCATACTCACCCATACATCAGTATTAACAACATCAGCATTTTTAACAGCTTCATAGGGATCATCTGTATATACAAATCTTTTGTTTTCTTTCGCCCTTTCAAGCAGGCTTTCTTCGGGCTTGTAATTTTTCGGGGTAGCTATAGCAAAGTTCAATCCGAAAAGTATGGATGCTTCTATCCATGAATTGGCCACATTATTCCCATCGCCGATATATACGATTTTCACATCATTTAAACTCCCCTTACATTCTATAACAGTGTATAGGTCGGAGAGTATCTGACAAGGGTGGTACATATCAGAGAGACCGTTGATCACCGGGACATCCGCCCATTGTGCAAGTTCCTCGACAACTTCTTGTGAATATGTCCTTATCATTATGGCATTTATATATCGGTTCAGTACCCTTGCCGTATCTTTTACGGGTTCTCCTCTTCCCAACTGAGTTTCACCTGCATTCATAACAATTGCATGACCACCAAGATCAATAATACCGACTTCAAAGGAGACCCTGGTCCTGGTGGAAGCCTTATCAAATATCATTGCAAGGTATTTATCTTTAAGCGGCTTGTGCTCAACACCATTTTTCTTCAACTTTTTCAGCACTCCAGCCCGCTCAATAAGATATAGAGCTTCATCGCTGCTTATATCGAGCAGTTTTATAAAATCCCTTTTTAATGTTTTTTTACTTTCGCCGTTTTTTATCATATTTAAATTACTCACAACCTTAGTTTTTCTTCAGCCATTTTTCAAATATCCTGTCTGCTATCTCAAGAAAAATATCCACTTCCTCGTTCCTGATAATCAAGGGCGGCAATAACCTCAAAATATTCCCCTTTGTACAGTTTATCATGATCCCCTCTTTCATGAAATCTTTAAGCACCTCATCTCCGTTTATGGAGAGTTCGATACCCCAGATCAACCCCATCCCCCGCACATCCGTAATAAAAGGATATTTTCTCTGCAAAGATAAAAGTCCCTCATGTAAATATCTGCCCACATCTTCACATTTTTTTATAACGCCTTCATATATCATGGCGTTCAGCGTTGCAACAACTGCAGATGCTGCAAGGGGGTTTCCTCCGAAAGTAGACGCATGTGTACCTGGCACAAAAGCCTCCATAACGGAATCCTTTGCAATCATTGCACCTACCGGAAATCCGTTTCCCAAAGCCTTGGCAAGAGTCATTATGTCCGGCTCTATGTCGTAATGTTCATAGGCAAAAAACTTTCCTGTCCTGCCTATTCCTGTCTGTACTTCATCAACAATAAGGAGTATATCCTGTTTTTTTGTGATTTCACGTAAAACCTTTATGTACTCCTTTCCACCGATATAAACACCACCCTCAGCCTGTATGACTTCAATGATAATTGCACAGGTCTTTTCATTTATCGCCTTTTTCACTGCATCTATATCATTAAAAGGAATATAGGAAAAACCCTCGGGGAGCGGATCAAACCCTTCATGGAATTTTGTTTGTCCCGTTGCAGAAAGAGTGGCCAATGTCCTTCCATGAAAGGAATTCTCCATGGTAATAATTTCATGCCTTCCCTTTCCATATTTTTTCCACGAATATCTTCTTGCAAGTTTTATTGCAGCCTCGTTTGCTTCAGCTCCGCTGTTGCAGAAAAAAACTTTATCACCAAAGGAATGTTCAACAAGTATTTCGGCTGCCTTAACCTGGGGCTCTATAAAAAAAAGGTTCGATATATGAAACAGCTTTTCTGCCTGTATTGTAAGTCCTTCCAGTACATCCTTATGGACATGACCTAAGTTGCATACCGCAATACCTGAGAGAAAATCGAGGTATCTTCTACCGTTCATATCCCAAATCCAGCAACCTTCACCTTTTGTTATAACAATTGGGAACCTGTTATATGTGTTGGCAAGATACCGCCTGCCTTTTTCGATCACCTCTTCCTGCATGCTAAATGCCTCCTGTAATTTGAGTACCTATGCCGGAATCTGTAAAAACTTCAAGAAGAATTGCGTGGGGGACCTTACCATCAATGATATGCGCCCCTTTTACGCCTGCCTGCAGGGCGTTAACACAACAATCAACTTTGGGTATCATGCCTCCTGATACGGTTTTGTTTTTTATAAGAGTTTTTATTTCTGCTTCTCTTAATGTCGAGAGCAGCTCTCCGTCTTTATCAAGGACACCTTTTACATCTGTCAGTAATATGAGTTTTTCTGCAGTCAACGCTTTTGCAATGCTGCCGGCTGCCGTATCGGCATTAATGTTGTATGAATTTCCGTCTATTCCATGCGCTATCGGCGCAATAACCGGAATATAACCGTGCCTGCTTATGCTTTTGATAATGTCAATATTTACATCAACAATTTCCCCGACAAACCCGATATCTTTTCCTTCAACCCTTTTAGCCGTAAGAAGTTTGCCGTCCTTGCCGGAAAGACCGATTGCTTTACCCCCCATATCGCTTATATTCTTAACAATCTCCTTATTGATGTGTCCTGACAGCACCATTTCAACCACTTCAAGCGTCTTTTCATCAGTTACACGGAGTCCATCTACAAACCTTGTCGGTATTTGCAAATCCTTCAGCAACCTTCCGATCTCGGGGCCACCTCCATGGACAATAACCGGATGAATTCCAACATATTTAAGGAGAACTACATCTCTGGCAAACTCCTTTTTCAAATCCTCCTCTTCCATGGCTGCCCCGCCGTACTTAATCACAAATGTCGAACCTGAAAATGTTTTAATATAAGGTAGTGCTTCCAGTAATGTCTTGATTTTCTCACTCATGTTAACTCCATTCGCCGTAAAACATAAAAAGTTATTGATAAACCGTAAACAACAAATTGCATAATGTTACCAAATTTTTTTCATTCTGCAAAATAAGTTTTACGATTCATGTTATCTATATTTTTCCTGACTTTCATCAATTTTTTAACTCAATACTCACACCTCAAAGTCTTTTTACAAAATGTACCTGCTTAAGTCTTCCTTTTCCAGGAATTCCCCGAGTTTCTCCCTTACATATGACTTTGTAATTGTTATCTTCTTCTCCTTCATGTCGGGCGCTGAAAATGATATATCTTCGAGTAGTTTTTCCATAACCGTGTAAAGCCTGCGTGCCCCGATATTTTCTGTCATCTCATTGATTTTCTGTGCTATATCTGTAATCTCTTCAATAGCCTCTTTTTCAAAACCAAGCTCCACATTCTCCGTTGCAAGAAGGGCACTGTACTGTTTGATCAGTGCGTTTTCCGGCTCTGTAATAATCCTGAAAAAATCCTCTTTTGTAAGCGGATCAAGACCAACCCTGATGGGGAATCTACCCTGAAGTTCAGGTATAAGATCTGACGGCTTCGACATATGGAATGCACCGGCAGCAATAAATAGTATATGGTCCGTCTTTACCATACCATATTTTGTCGTAACCGTAGTCCCTTCGACAATAGGCAGTATATCCCTCTGAACACCTTCCCGTGACACATCGGGACCGTGGGTATGGTCACGGCTTGCGATCTTGTCAATCTCATCAAGAAATATAATGCCCGACTGTTCAACCCTCTCAGTTGCATCCTTTATAACTTTATCCATATCAATAAGTTTTTTTGATTCCTCCTGTGTAAGAAGCTCATATGCTTCTTTTACCCTCACCTTACGCTTCTTAGTCTTCTTTGGAAGTATGTTTCCGAACAGATCTCTGATCTGCATGTCCATCTCTTCCATACCCGAAGCAGAAAATATCTCAATCATGGGGAGCCCCCGCTCAGGTACATCCATCTCAACCAATTTTTCATTCAACTTGCCGTCCCGAAAACGAGCTCTCATCTTTTCCCTTGATGCATCTTCCTGTTCCTGCCCGTTTTGTATATCAATCGACTTTTTTACCTGTGGCAATAGTATATCGAGTATCCTTTCTTCAGCCATACCGGTCGCCTTTTCTTTGACCAGTTCCTGTTCCTCTTTTTTAACCATATTTATAGAAAGTTCGGTTAAGTCCCTAATCATAGATTCTACGTCTCTTCCTACATACCCTACTTCTGTAAACTTTGTTGCCTCTATTTTCAAAAAAGGTGCGCTTGCAAGTTTTGCAAGACGTCTTGCAATTTCCGTCTTGCCGACGCCTGTAGGCCCGATCATAATAATGTTTTTAGGCGCTACTTCATCCCTGAGTTCGTTGGGAATCATCTGCCTTCTCCATCTGTTCCGAAGGGCTATGGAAACAGCTTTTTTTGCCTTTTCCTGTCCAATAATATACCGGTTCAATTCATCCATTATTTCCCTTGGTGTCAATATCTTCATTTACAGCTCCTCTATTACAATTCTATCATTCGTGTAAATACATATTTCCGATGCAATAAGCATGGATTCCTTCACAATATCTAAGGCAGATAAATCGGTATATTTTATTAGAGCCTTTGCCGCTGCCTGAGCATAAGGACCACCTGAGCCTATGGCTGCCACGCCATCGTCCGGTTCAACAACATCGCCGTTCCCTGAAACTATCAGAGTGTGTTCAGCATCGGCAACTATCATAAGTGCCTGTAATTGTCTTAAAGCCCTGTCCATTCTCCAGTCCTTGGCAAGCTCTACCGAAGCTCTTGTGATATTTCCATTGTACTGCTCAAGCTTTTTTTCAAACCTCTCAAACAATGTGAACGCATCGGCCGTTGCACCTGCAAAGCCTGAAAGACATTTGTCTTTATATAATTTTCTCACTTTCTTCGCAGTATGCTTCATAATGGTCGTATTCATTGTAACCTGTCCGTCGCCGCCGATAGCAACTCTCCCTTTATGTCTAATGCACAAAATTGTTGTGGCTTCCATTTTTTACCTTCTTGGGTGGGATTTGTCGTATATCTCCATTAATTTGTCCACAGAGACATGGGTATATTTTTGTGTTGTGGAAAGCTTTGAATGACCAAGTAATTCCTGGATACTCCGAAGATCTGCACCGCTGTCAAGCATGTGCGTAGCAAAGGAATGACGTATTCCATGAAGTGCAAGGTTTTTAAAAAGGTGCGCTTTAATCTGATGCTTTTTCATAATCTTCAACAATCCTCTGTAGGACAGCCTTCCCCCACGGATATTTATAAATAGGGGGCTTGTTGCCGAATATCTGCCTAACCCCTTTACAAAGTTCAAATATTCTTCCAGAATTTTCTTTGCTTTTTCACCAAAGGGCAGGATCCTCTCTTTCCCTCCTTTGCCTCGCGCTTTTACCCACATTCCCTCAAGGTGCAGATCGTCCACATTCACACTCAAGGCTTCCTGAGCCCGCATGCCTGACGAATACATAAGCTCAAAAATTGCCCGGTTTCGAGTATTTAACCACCCTTCTTTCGGGAGATAATCAAGAAAATGAAACATTTCATCTATAGTATAAAATTTGGGGAGATGCTTTTCGATTTTCGGGTTCTTAATAACCAGAGCTGTGTTTTCATCGATAAAACCTTTTTTCTTCATGAACTTAAAAAATACCTTTATAGACGAAACTTTTCTCGAAAGCGAAGATTTTTTCAATGTTTTGTAAATATTCACAATGTATGCCCGTATTGCATGATGATCCACCATTTCTTGAGGGCTTTTCTCAATAAACTCTACAAAACTGTCTATATCGCCCTTGTATGCCCTCTTTGTATTATAGGACACGCCCTTCTCAACGTCTAAATATTTATAAAACTCCTTAGCAACTGCTTTTAACGCATTTTTATCCATGAACCTATTATTCTATAATTTTTTCGCAAATAATCAAGTAAATTCACCTTTTAGGCTTTTGCCCTTTCTTTGATGCACAGTTTTTGCATCTGTGTGGGATTGCTGTCTGCTTAGTTTTATCCGCTTGTGCGGGAACGACAAAAAGTGACAACAGATTACTTTTGCAAAAGTCTCTCTGTATCAATTTTATAAATTTCCCCGATGTTTTTTATTGTAACAAAATAGGCAAATTAAATTCTTTAACAACTATGCGGAGCTCTTTATCCTCAGGCATATTTTTCATTAGCAACTGTGTTATTTCAATTGCTTCATGATAGTTTTGTTGTTTAATAAGTAAGGAAAGCAGGTTTTTCAACGCTCCATAATTTACGTTAGATGCTGAAAGAGCTATCTTGAAGTATTGAACTGCCCCATTGTGGTCGCCCTTATAGGATGATATAACACCGAGATCATTATACGCGAATGTATGTTTGATATTTTTTGTAACCAATTCTTTTAACTCAATCTCAGCCTTCTCTAATTGACGGGTTGCTATTAACAATTGGGCATATTGATACCTTACATCATTATTGTCTATACCTTTATTGACAGCATTCTCGATTTCATGAAGTGCCTCGACATATTTGCCTTCATTTTGATACTGATTTGCCAAAGCAAGGTGGCTTTGCGGACTTATATGATTCGATAATGGATGCTGTTCATGCTTTTGCTTTAATAATTCGAATAAGCTTAGTGCCTCCGGGAACTGAGGAGATTCTGACAATACTGAACATAAGGACTTCTCTGCAAGCAAATAATTATCTCCTTCATATGCGGCACAAGCCATATACCATTTGACCCTCCAATGATCGCAGTCAAGTCTCATAGTAATTGCTAATTCATTGCAGGCATCATCGAATCTTTTTTCTTTATATAGAGTCAAAGCATACCAAAGCCTATAATGTCCTCCAAGTCCATAGTTCTCCATATCCAGAGAATTTTCACGGAGTTCCCTGATTGCAGACAGTTCCACTCCTTCTGCCTGGCTAATTATTTCTTCCGCTCCCGTTACATCATTTACATCAAGATTGTCGCCATTGAAAAGGCGGCTTATCGTACAAGATTGCAGAACAGGTGACAAGAGAATATTCAATTTACCCGGATAAGCCATTAAAGCATTGCCGAGCACTGCAAATTTATATTCTTCCTGAATGTCTTTTATCAAGCTGCAGACTTCATTAATTGTAGGATATCCTGTCAAGCTTGAATACTCCACGCTGTTTTTTGATATTTTTTGAAAGTTGATCACATCATCTATTAAAATTACAGCATCTCTTATCGACGAATCTTTTATCGTCTGCAACTCCTCAATAATGGGAGTATTGTTTGAAGATTTCTCGGTAGCGCCCTTGCTGTAATGAGCATCAAGCCAAAACACCGCCTTCCCTCTTATTTGCGGTAACATTTTAGGGAAAATATGCGCAGAATCTCCCTGGTAAATGTGTATATTCGGCCTGCCTTCAAAACGCTTTACAGCAGCCGAATAGAGATCTTTGCTCAACTCTATCGTATAAACCTCCTTATAGATCAGAGAAGCTACATCAGAAGTATGACCAAGATATGTGCCGCTCTCAATAAAATATTCAGCCCCACTAATTAACTGTATCTCTTTAAGAAAATCCGGCCTTATAAAACCACTGAATTTAGGACTCCTTAATTTCAATTCAAAATCTCCTTGCGAAATGCAAGCACTGTATGGAAGATAAGTTTTTTTATAAGATAGAAGGTACTCATCTTTCAATAAGCTCAATTTGCATAATTCATCAATGATAAAAGGCATAACCCTCTGTGAAAGATGTATGTTATCAATGTAATAAATAGGATCCGGCATTCCGTTGTTGTCGAGCAACTTCTCAAATATAGAGACAAAATAAACATCATTGTTTTCACAGTATTCTTCAAGCGACCTGTTAAATAATTTTGTTGCTTCAAGTCTTTGATGGCAACTCCCATATGTAGGAAATTCGCCATAATCCCAATCTCCAAAACCTGACGGCGGAACACTTAAGGCAATAATCCGGTGACCATATCTTTTTGCAAACTCAAAAATCTTGACATATCTGCTAACACAATTATGCACAATATCAGTCAGCGGTTTATTTTGCATCTCTGCTTGCTTCAACAAGTGGGCCCTGCAGTCAATTTCTCCGAAACAGAACAAAATACTGTCTCCTTCCTGCAGGTTCCCTTCAACAATACGAGATATTATATCTGTTTTATCTATTATGTTAAATGCTGTCCGTGGACCAATCCAATGCGTTCTGAAGAATGTAAGAGAATCATTGTTTTCTTTTACTTCATCAATGCCTGTAAAAATCATAACATGGCTGTCTCCAATACAATGAATCATTACATTTCTCCGTAAACCAAAAAGATCATCGTCCTACCTTTTTTGTAAGAAATAATATTTTTTTATAATTGCTTGCATGCTAAAAAACTGCATGGTTTTCTTGTTATTTTTCAAATAACTCCTTTTATTTAAACATTACTGATAGCTGCTTAAAACATTATTTAGTCTTTCTAAACATTCCTGAGCCCGGACATTATGCGGTTCCAACTTGAGAACTCTCTCGTAAAATCCCACAGCATCCACCTCTCTTCCAATTTCTTTAAGCACATCACCCGTAATAGATAACACTTCGGCATCATCAGGATGTTCTTTCAAAATATCATAGAACATATCGATCGCCATTTCACATTTTCCGGTTTCAAGGTAAATATTGGCCAGATTTTTCTTTGCTTCCAGGTTCCCCGGATCAAGCTGAAGCGCCTTTTCTATATATCCCACAGCACATCCCGTTTCATCTGCATAGTAGTATAAAACACCCAAATCATTCCATAGAGTAGAATTGTCCGGAAAGGAATCAAACAATGTTTCCAGTTTTGCCGCCGCCTCTGCATATTTTCCTTCTCCCGAAAGCTTTTCAGTTTCTTCGTATACACTTTTACGATATGATTCTTTGCCGTTGTTAAGATTTTGAATGTTGGACATCATTGTCTTTAAATGCTCATCATTAAGCATTTTCTTTGCTCTTACAAACTCATTATTTTCAATAAGTTCGTTGAGAAGGGTAAATTTCACTTCACCTTGTTTTCCCGACGCCATTTGCTCGGCAAAAACAATATTTGCTCTAATAATTTCAATGTGGCTCGCATTATCTTTCAAATATTGAAAAAATTCTATGAACTTCTTTCTATCACCAAGAAGAAAAAATGCCAAACCGATATTATTGATCGCTTCTACTCCCTTTGGTTCATGTTCAAGGGCTCTGCGATATTCATCGACAGCTAATGACACTTGAGGTATTTTGGCAAGCATCATATTGTTGCCTAATTCAACATATGCACTGTAAAGGGCTTTTGCCCGATTTATGCAATAATTGATTTCCGGATAAAGATCAATGATTGTATATTTTGATCGCATTACTTGAAGCATGTTATTGGTTTCGGAAAAGGTGATATCCGCGTTAACAGCACTGGTTGATGCACCCTTATCGTGAATTCGATATTTTATAAGTTTCTCATCAATAAATTTGAAATTCAGGAAAGGTGCCGATTTTAACCAAAAATGGAGATCAGCACACCACCATCTCTCAAAACCACCCATGGCATCAATACAAGCCCTTTTCATTAAAACAGTCGGATGAGCAATAAAATTTATTTTAAAAAGCATTCTCGCAAGAGTCCCTTTATTAAAAGAAACACTTTCCTGGGATTTGTAATCTCCAGGCAAAACCCGGCCTCGATCATCAATAAAAAAAAGATCAGAAAAAACAATATCAAGATACGGAGTTTTTTCAAACTCTTTCATTTGCCGCTCAAGCTTATCAGGCATAAAAACATCGTCGCCGCCTACAAAATTGACAAATTCCCCTTTAGTCAACTGAAGGCCGCGCTCTATCAGTTCATTAAATCTGTTATCTTTCCCTATATTGTCCTGATAAACATATTTAAGGCGCTGATCATAACAAAAACTCTCTACAACCTCTTTTGTATTGTCGGTCGATCCATCATCGAGGATCAAAAACTCAATGTCCTTGAAGGTCTGATTAAGAACAGAAGGGATGAGTTCCTTAAGGTAGTTACCATAGTTATAAACATACGATATAACTGAGATCTTAGGGGTATGATCAATGTTCTTGGCTACTTTACTTATTGAAGCAACATTTTCTTTGTAAACAAGGGGTAATTTGTTTTTGCCGCTTCTGGCTGTCATCTCCTTAAACATAAGTTCATAACGTTTTTCCCATGTGTGATCTTTTACTGCCCTTCCATATGCAGCCTCGGTGATGAAATTCCTTTCGTCTTCATGCGCCAGATAATACCGTATTTTATCCAACAGATCTTTTTTATCATTATAAAAAACTATTTCCTCTTTCTCTGTAAAATAATCGAGTACACGCTTATCATAATTCGTTAATTGAAAAGCCTTGCATGCCGGATATTCAAATGTTCTCCCCTTGATTTGAGGCGTCTTGCCGTCAAAAGAACACCACGCCATACCAAGGACAATTTTAGAAGCGCTAAATACTTCAAGCATCTTCTGATGAGGCAGATATCCGTGTGCGATATCTCTGAGTTGTGAAAAATTTTCCCACCCCTGGCCCCATACTCGAACAGAAACCCCATGCTCTTTGAGAAAGGCTATCAATTCCGTGCGACCCTTGTACGGCTGCCCCACAAAAGTTACATCATATAGCTTTTCGCTTGGGATAGGATGATAAAGGTCCGTATTACAGCCCCATTGCGATAATATGACATTATCATATCCTCTCGCGTGAAACTCACGGAAGGCTTCTTTGCAAGTTGTGAAAGCAAAGCTATAATGATCTGCCCAGCGCATCGAATGTTCAAACCTCCAGTCATCATCGCTAAACCAGATCATTGAAGTTGTTTCAGTATAATCACGAATATAATCGGCAAGATTAACATCAAACTCTTCTTCAACAATACCATGATAAAAAATATGCGGTCTTTCTTTTTCAACAATCTCTTTAACCTTTGCGAGCATCATTTCCTTTCCCAGTTTCTTTTCTTCTTCCCAAAAATCAAAGTCAATTATTTCATGGCCAAGTTTTATTAAGGGAGCACGTAAGTTATAATGTGAATAATCGCCAGCGCCTTTAGGCGAGCCTGCTTCAGGAAAGAAAAACATAATCTTCATGCACTATATCTCCTCATGAGCTTATCATATAGCAAATATTGGAAAGGCTTCTCCGGGCAAATACAGCATTAAGCAGATCGGACAATCTATGGTGATATGTGTGAAAGGAATACATTTTTTCCAAGCTCCGCTCCATAAACGGGTAACGTTCGTCAGGGTTTTGGACAAAATATGCCGCTTTATCAAAATACTCTTTTGGTGAATCAGCCGTTACAAGCTCTTCATCGGTAAAATAATCTTTTAACCTCCGAGGATTGTCACAAATCTGAAATCCTCCGCATGCCACAGAATTGAATACCCTCTCATTACAACTATAACCGCTCTCCTCAAAAGGAAGGTGTATATTGAGGCTTACAGTGTGGGAAGAGTACAATAAAGGAGCATTCACATTGAAATCTTTTATATCAATAATGCTATTGCTTATCCATCTGAAGGGTGACTTAGACCAATCGGGACCAATAACGGTATGAGGATATTTTCTAAGAATAGAAGAGAAATAGCTGTCAATTCTTTGTGCTTTCTCAGAGTAAGTGCCTATAAAAATAACGTCCTTTTTGATTCCGCATTCATAAGGAAAATGATAATTAAGGTTCACTGCCCAAGGAAAACTCATAACTGGTATTCCGAATTTTTTAACATACCCATACATATATCTCATACTTCCTTCGCCGGAAAATTCAGAAATCACCAAGGCAATATCTTTCCGGAAAAGCTGCAGTATTGATTTCTCCTGTACACTCACCTTTGGGGCAAGTCTTTCATCTGGTGTTTCATCATAATATTGTCCAATCAGTACAATACGGTAATTCACATCTTTCATGTAAGATGCAAGAGCAGTCACCAAGGCAAGATTAGTAATAATCAACAGGTTTTTAAACTGCTTGGTTATATTGGAAAATTCGTATTCTTGATCTCTGTAAACAGCATAAAAAGGTATACCAAAATATTGGCTTGCGTCAGCCAACCCTCTAACCTGTACATTCCTCGCATATTGATTCGTACCGTAGAAGCATATTGCACATGGTTCGTCTTTCCACTTTCTGAAAGAAGATTCAGCTTCAAGGCACGCAGGTAATTCAGCCACATTTCCTAAAATATACCGTTTTTGCGCTAATTCAAGCAGTTTCTTGTTGCTCATTTTTACAACTCCTTAATGGTTCGAACAACACGATCAAGTTCTTCATGGGTCATTCCATTGTAGAAAGGAAGCAACACCACGCTGTTCCGAGCTTCTTCACTTTTAGGAAGACTCCATTTTTGCTCTTTATAAGGAATCTCCTGGTGCGCATTCATAATACCGCGCCGACTCGATATTCCATTATCAAGAAGCTTTTGCATGAATGGTACCTGATCAAAAGGAGAATTCGCCGTTATTCTTACCGGATAACTCTGCCAATTTGATTTTATGCCGGATAAAGATTTCGGTATACACAAAAAAGGTACATCGGAGAGTAATTCGGCATATACCTTAGCAAGGTTGCGTCTTTCTTCAACGATGCCATTTAATTTCTTAACCTGTTCTATGCCTATAGCTGCCTGTATATCAGTCATACGATAATTAAACCCTGTCAATACATAATCTTCAAAAACAACATTCTTTGAACTGTGTCTTGCTGTATCCGGAATGCTCATGCCGTGCTGACGCAATAATCTAAACTTATTGTCATATTCCGAACTATTGGTCGTAAGCATCCCACCCTCACCTGATGTAATAATCTTCCTTGGATGAAAACTGAAACAGGCAATATCCCCGTGTGGTTTTCCGATTTTTTCCCAGTCGCCATTTTCAATCTCACTCCCAATGGCACAGGCAGCATCTTCTACAACTGCTATGCCAAATTTCTTTGCTATTTTTGTTATTTCTAAAATATCGCAAGGCGTGCCCATCTGATGCACCGCAAGTATTGCGGCAACCCTTCCTGCCCTTTCTGATGAAGGAAAGGATTTTATGAAACTTAGCGGCGAAACACCAATTGCAAGCGAATCAATATGTTTATAGAAAAGGATGCCCTCATGCATCTCGCAATCTTCACGGAGGCATTCTTCGAGTTTATCAACATCCATATTGTATGTTTTCAATTCAATATCGACAAAAACCGGCTCCGCTCCACAGTAACGTATTGCATTCGCTGTAGCAATAAAAGAATGGCTTACAGTAATAACAACATCGCCGGGCATCACCCCAACGGCAAGCAATGCTACATGGAGTGCGACGGTACAATTGGAAACAGCGCAGGAAAATTTCGCACCCGTGTATTTTGAGAAGGCCTGCTCGAATTCCATCGTCTTTGGTCCCTGGGTAACCCACCCTGAAAGTACGGCATCATGGGCTGCTTTTGCTTCTTTTTCGTCAAGGAAGGGTCTTGTAATCGGTATCATAAAGCTCCTTCAATTCCTTTGTTTTGAGGCATTGTAACGTTCGTAAGCACTCTTTTGAAGCTCGATGAGCCTTTCATCAGCAATCTTTGTCATATTTGCAGGCACTGAATAATACCAATAGAAGGACGTAAAATCATCAGGTCGGCAACGAAAGGCATTTCTTTCATGGGCATGGGTATAACATTCTGTCCCCGGCAAAGGGACAAGGATAGAGAACTGAATTTGATCAAGGTTCAGGCTTAAGGCAAAGCTGATAGTATCTTCTATTGTCTGCTCATCTTCATCCTCAAAACCCAAGATAAAACTCCCATGGACTTCTATACCGGCCTCTTTTGTCATTGCTACTGCCCGCTTTATCATCTCAATGTTGATGCCTTTTTTCATCTTATTCAGAATGACGTCATTGCCCGATTCAAGGCCGAAAGTAATACAGTAACACCCTGCCTTTTTCAGCCAATCAAGTCTGTCTTCGGATACCGTATTAACCCTGGACGAGCAAAACAACCTAATTTTGTATGGCAATTCCGTTATAAGTCGGCATATTTCAATGGCATGGCGTTTATTCAAGGTAAAAGTATCATCACAAAAAGTAAAATTTGTTATGTCGTAATTCTCAATACACTCCTTCAACTCCTGAACAACATTCTGGGGGGACCTAAGGCGTGTCTTTTTATGCCAGGTAATTTGAGAACCACAGAAAGTGCATTCATAAGGACATCCCCTGCTTGTGGTTATAAGGGTGTATAGTGCGTCGCCGAATTTTGTATGGTCAACATACTTGTTCATGGGGAACAAGTGACGGGCCGGAAAGGGAAATAGGTCAAGACTATTTTTAAATGGCCTTTGAGTGCCTATTATAATTTTTCCATCGTCATTTATGTAACCAACACCCTCCATAGGCATCGATAACGGGCCATTCTGCTCAATACACCTTACGAGTTCCAGACAACTATCTTCGCCCTCACCAAAAACAACATAATCGAGGAAACCTCTCCCTGACTGAAGGGTTTCTGCCGGCATGGCGCTCACATGGGGACCGCCGACAAATGTATAAATTCTTTTATCTCTTTCTTTTATTCTTTGAATTATATTGAAGGCATTATTGATTATAGGAGTGGTTGCAGTAACTCCGACCGCATCCGGGGCTGTTCTCATAATTTTATCAACCGTATCGTCAATTTCAAGATCAAGAGTATCGGCATCAATTACAGAAACTTCATGGCCATTAGTCTCAAGATAGGAAGCAACATAGGCAAGTCCAATGGGAAGCCTTTTTATCAATGCCCTTCTGAACTGAGAATAAACGCTCCCGCTTATGGGATTAACCAGGGTAATTTTCAAATTTGCGGCCCCTTCGGAAGATTCTTCACTTCATTCTTCCACCACGCTACAAGATCCTCAAGGCCTTTCTCAATCGAAACCCTAACCTCGAAACCAAGCATCTCCTTTGCCTTTTTCGTGTCGGCAAGTCTTCTCGAAACGGCATTCACATTTCTCTCAGGCCCGTGTTCAGGCTTTAAATCCGAGCCCATGACTTTAAGGAGAGTTTCTGCCAATTCATTTAAGCTCGTTTCGATACCGCTTGCGACATTAAAGACTTCATCATTCACATCTGCCTTGGCAGCCAGAATATTTGAGCGTGCAACATCTTCCACATACACAAAATCCATAGTCTGATCACCGGTTCCCAATATGATGGGTGGTAATCCAGCGTTAATCCTCTCCATCCATCGGATCATAACTTCTGTATATGCCCCGTAGGCATCCATGCGCGGCCCGTATACATTAAAATATCGGAGGGCTACATAAGGCAAACCGTACATTTCGTTAAAACTTCTAAGCAACCCTTCATTGAAAACCTTTAGAGCGCCATAAATGGTTTTGTTGTTGTATGGATGATGGCTTTCCCTAGTGGGAAATAGATCGGCCATTCCATACGCAGAAGCCGAAGATGCGGCTACAACCTTTTTCACTCCATTCTTTACCGCAGCCTCAAGAACATTAAAGGTTCCATCTCCAAGAACTTCCTTCGCAAGGCGGGGTTCTTCAGCGCACTGGGTAATACGAATTGCTGCCTGATGGAAAACAATGTCGACGCCTTTCATGATCTTTATCATAAAATCAATATTCCGTATATCTCCTTCGACTATTGTTACTTTGCCGTTATTAACAGCCCATGCAAGGTTTTCCCGTCGACCTCGTACGAAGTTATCAATGACAATAACTTCGGAAACACTCTCCTCCGTGAGTTGATCAACAATATGTGAGCCTATAAGTCCTGCACCTCCTGTAACCAGAACACGTAAGTTATTCTTCATATATCTTCGTCCTTCATTTTACAATTTTTTTAGTACAAGAAATATTGTTCTGCTGATCTCACTAAATTCCTGATGAAAAAGCGCCAAGGTTGCAGCAATTTTGTTAATCCTTGCATTGTATTTGGGTTCTTTTGGTGAGACAAGCAAAGGATGTATAACCCTTGCGATAAAATCATACATGCCAAAGTGAAACCTCTCCTCCAACGCGAAAAAACGGTCCAAATATTTCATGAGTTTATGCTCATCAAAATCCAGATTGTGCCAGACCGGGGGCATGGACTCTAATCCTACAGACTTTCTGAAATTGTTTAATTCACTTCTCCCCAAACTTGATCCTTCAATAAATAAAAAATATCCACCGGGTTTTAAAACTCCTGCGATATTGCTTATTGCTTTTTTTTGTTCATCCCAATCTTCCAAATTTATAAGACACCGCTCTGAAATTGCCATATCAAAAAAACCGAAATGAGAAGGCTTAAGTTTTGTAATATCGCAAACAGCAAATGAAATCATATTCTTTTTATTTTTCTTATCTTCAGCGACTTCTGAAATTGCACGGGAGATCATTTCTTCGCTATAATCTATACCAATAATTTCTCCTACAAAGTTAGAAATCTTTCTTGTTGTATAGCCATTTCCACAACCTACATCTATTACGCGGTCATTACTTTTTAATAACTGTTTAATCCGCTCTATTTCCAGCCATCGCTGCCATTTGTCTCTGTGCGTTACTTGGTTACTCAATCCTTCATCGTGTGCACGACCCTGCCAGAAAGATTTTACATCATCCTTAGATGCATTTCTCACGCGTGCCCTCCATAAAAAGAAGAACCTTTTCGGCTATCGAATACTGGTATTCAACTGGTAATTCCGGATATATAGGCAGCGAAAGTGTTTCTCGTGCAACTTTTTCGGTCACAGGAAAATTTCCCTCTTTGTTTCCCAGATCAGCATAGGCAGCCTGCATGTGCACTGGTATTGGATAATGTATATTTGTCTGGATATCATTCTTTTGGAGAAAATCTTGGAGATTGTCCCTAAATGGTGTACGCACCGCATAAACATGGTACACATGTCTTGTATGCGGGACGTTTGCAGGCATTTGAATACCAGGATCAGACAGAATTTTATCGTAGAGAGAAGCACGTTTTCTTCTATCTTCAGTCCATTCCTCCAAATAACGTAGCTTTACACGTAAAACCGCTCCTTGAAAACCCTCCATGCGGTAGTTATATCCTTTTAATTTATGATAATATTTTTTCTCTTGCCCCCAATCTCTTAACATACGGATTTTATGAGCATATTCAGCGTTGTTGGTAACAACCATACCACCTTCACCATATGCACCAAGATTTTTACCAGGATAAAAGCTGAAACAACCCAGATCTCCAATACTTCCCACCCTTCTGCTCTTATACTCAGCACCATGCGCCTGTGCAGCATCCTCAATAACAACAAGATTATACTTTTTAGCAATACGCATAATTTCGTCCATATTCGCTGGCTGGCCATGAATATGAACTGGCAGAATTGCTTTCGTTTTGTTGGTGATAGCTTGTTCAATCGCATTAATATCCATAGTGCAAGAGATTGGATCTATGTCGACAAACACCGGTTTTGCACCCGAATAGATAATTGCCGCTGTCGTAGCAACAAAAGTAAATGAAACTGTCACTACTTCGTCTCCCGGTCCTACACCTGCGGCAAGAAGCGCGAGATGTAGTGCGCTTGTGCCAGAATTAACTGCAATACCATAACTTGCGGTGCAATAGGCAGAAAATTCTTTTTCAAATGCTCCGACCTCATCCCCCAAGACAAACTGGCTGCTATCCAATACTTTCTTAATTGCCTGGTCTATTTCATCTTTGATTCCATCGTACTGTTTTTTAAGATCCATAAAAGGTATCATACGGTCACCTCGTTTTTATTAAGCTCCACAGGTTGACCCTTTTTCATCATCGACTGAGTTGCAGCTTCAAGTATCCTGACAATCTTAAGTCCTGCAGCACCATCGGTTATAGGATCCTTGCCTTCTTCAATACATTCGATAAAATGAAGTGCCTCTGTTTTTAACGCTTCTGCCCCATCAAGTTTTGGTGCCCACATATCACCTGTACGGTATCCTGCAATTTCCTTGTAGACCCCTTCACCATTATTCTGAAGGACAATACCTTTATCATATACCTTTATTTTTTCGCTTGGTTCAATATCATCATAGACAATCATCTTCTTATCACCGCCGATAAGGGTACACCGCACTTTAACCGGCGCAAGCCAGTTGATATGAATATGGGCAATGAGGTTGCTATTAAAAAAGAGCGTCAAATATGCCACATCCTCAGGTTTCCCGTTAACATGACTCATGCCTGTGGCCGATACTGCAACAGGTTCGGTTTCAAGCACATAATCCATAATTGAAAGATCGTGGACTGCGAGGTCCCACACCACATTGATATCTGATTGGAATAACCCGAGGTTTACCCTTACTGAATCGTAATATAATATCTGACCTATTCCATCATTCGACATAAGTTCTTTTATTTTCCGGACAGCTCCTGTGTAAATAAATGTGTGATCGACCATCAAAACAAGTTTTCGTCTTATTGCCTCATCAATAAGACGGAGTCCCTGTTCGGAAGTCATGGTTAATGGCTTCTCTACAAGTACATGTTTGCCGTTTTGAAGGGCCTTAAGCGCCAGTTCATAGTGTGTCGAAACAGGGGTAGCTATTGCAATAGCGTCTATGCCAGGATGGTTTATAAGATCATTATAATCACCGGTAGTTTCAATACCGACATAACGTGTCTGTGCATTTTTAAGTCTGGCAGGTTTAGCATCACAAATGGTCAATACTTTCGTCTTTTGCAGTTCAGAAAAATTCCTAACAAGATTTGGGCCCCAATAGCCAAACCCAATTACACCTATTCCAATCATGTATAGTCCTCCTTTTGTCTTATGTCTCCTGTAACCCTTGCTGGGACTCCAACAGCAATAGCAAAGTCAGGTATATCTTCAGTAACTACAGCCCCGGCACCTATTAAAGCTCGTTCTCCAACAGTAACTCCACACATGACAATGGCACCGCTTCCTATTGACGCGCCTTTCTTTATGCGCGTCTCGATCACTTTCCAATCTTCTTCCGTTTGCAACTTTCCATTTGAAGTGGCTCTGGGGTAACGATCATTAATAAACATCACTCCATGACCTACAAAAACTTCATCTTCAATAATGACACCCTCACAAATAAATGTGTGCGAAGATATCTTGCACGCATTCCCGATGACGGCATTTTTCTGGACCTCAACAAAGGCACCAATTTTTGTATAGTCACCAATTTGACATCCATACAGATTAACCAGGCTCGACTGATAGATCGCTACGCCTTCTCCCAGTTTTACATTTTGAGCTACAGGCATTTGAACGTTTCCTCCCTATGATAAACAAGAAATAGGACCACAATCCAATAACAAGTTGTAATAAATGATGAAAACTATGTTGTTTTAATTGACTTTCAGATAAAAAAGGTTGGAACGTTATTTTGCTGAAAAATAACATTGCATGTTTATACATGCAATATAATAATGCAAATATTATACCATTTTACTTTCTTTTATTCCAATGGATTGGTGGTTGCCAGACTTAACAGAAGCAGTCTTCATCTCCTTGGCGTAAGCCTCTGAAAAACCATCATATATCGTTTTTACGATAGCTTTGCATTCATTTAGAATATCATCATCCAATATTAAATGCGCCTGTTTTAACTGCCTGCCCAAATAATCATATATACTTGCAAGATTATTAGATATTTCTCCTTTAGACATATCTAATGAGGAATTTAAAATCTCAATAATTGATTGTATTTTCGATAATTCGATATATTTTTTTTCATAGTCCCTTTTTTCTAATGCCGCTTTTACTATACTTATCTTATCAAGAACACCCTGCAATACAACTAATAGCATCTTAGGCTTATTGTCCTCATCTACGCTATTATTGACCATAGAGTATGTCGTGTAAGAGTTCATATTGGTTTTTCTCTCTTTCTTTAATTAGGCATTATTTTTTGACATATAGTTGACTTGTTGCGTAAGCCAATTTTTAGTCGTGTTTGATTGGGATATGAGCAATTCCAGAGCATTATATTTTTTTTCTAAAGTTGCTCTCTGTCTCTCGTATCTCGCATTCATATCCTCTATATGCTTATCTATGCTGCTTATTTTGTTCTGTATTGAAGTTACTGTATATGTAAAGGTTCCTACAACAGGATCAACATATATCTTAAGATTATCATATAAACTATCATTCAACTCAGTTAAAACTTTAATTGTTTCACCCTTGTTTGCCGCCAAGGCATTAGTAAAAGTAGAACTGTTAAAAGAAATTGTGCCATCCGGCTTAAAATTAATCCCGATAGATGACGCTGTTTTGTATGTAATGTTCCCGCTAACGGAAGCATAGATAGCGGAGGTAATTGTGCTCTTTACAAGCGAAAGATTGACATCGCCCATGAGAGGTTTTGTCGATGAGCTGCTGTATGTATTCTGGTCCTTGATATACGACAAGATAGCATTTAAACTACTGGCAAAAGTATTAACCTTCTGGCCAATCTGTGTGCTATCCTGATTTATTCTCATTTCAATAGGCTTTGTATCATTAGTACCGGTAAGGTTAAGGGTCACACCACTTATTGTGGTTGTAATAGTATTCGAAGAAGATGTTATTGAATAGCCATCTATTTTTAAAGAGGCATCCTGGCCGGACTCGATACTGTTTTTATTTGTGGCCTTTACAATGCCCAATGTTTCAAATATGTTCTTGTCATCCGTAAAATCGTTTATATCTGTGTTGGTAAGCTTTATACGGTACATTGTAGCTCCATTCTCCGTTACTTCTTCAATGGAGGCAGTAACACCTGTAGGAGTCTGCAAATTTATGTTGCTAACGATTGTCTCGAGAGAATCTGTTGTGAAATTTACATTAACATTTTTAATCACATCATCAGTGCCTCTTATGCCTATAGTTCCTGTCTCTTCTGCTGTCAGACTTAAAAGGCTTTTTAAGGCCGTTGTCTTGCTTGTAAATGTATCGCTTAATGAATCGGCTCCTGATGCATGAGCAAGTTGTTGAGTGGCAGTATGGAGATTAAGAGACTCGAGTAGATTTGCAGAAGAACCATTTTTAAGGGACATCCCTGCCGCCCCTGTTGAATTTGACTCCAGAAGAAGCCGGTATTGAGTATCGGAAATAGCAAGTACCGTAGCGGTTAATCCTGCATTTGCATTATTTATCCGACTTGCCACACCAGATAAAGTATCAGTAGCTGATAGAGTTACCACTTTGTTGTTAATAAGCAAGTCACCGGAAAAACCAAGTGCAGTTGAGCTTGATGCAAAAATATCGCTTGATATCTTTTCCGCCTGCGCAAGAGTTGAGATCTCTATTGAATATTTACCCGGACCGCTTACAGTCCCAAGAGAAACGCTAAGCACATCTGTTGGAGTAATAGATGAATCAGTTGAATATAAAGTTGTTGAATATAGACCGTACCCCTCATTTAAATTAAGTTTATTATTATTTATATAGTCAGTAAATGTGGAAATTTTAGTATTTAAAGCTTGCCATGCTGAAAGTTTTGACTGGTATTTTGTTTTACTGTTCTGTAAAGGAGTTACAGATGCCGACTTCTGGGCGTCAATCGTCGAATCGATAATGCTTGTCCAGTCTGTACCGCTCGATAATCCGGAAATTGATGTTGTTCCGGCCATTTTTACACCCTCCTATTGATCATCAATCCCACAAACTGATTGAATTTTTTCATAAATGAAATAAATTCCGAAGAAGGGACCTGCCGTACCACTTCCTGGCTTTCGCCGTTTATGATCGTTACGACTACTCTGTCAAGGTCATTGTCATAATACATATTAAGCTGCTTTGATGCGGTTAATTCCTTTATCATACCCTCTATTTTCCGCTTGGTCTCTTCATTAACCTTTACAGGTTCGCTCTGTACACTCCAGAGTTGTGGCGTTTTCTTGTGTTCCCTTTTTTGAGGCACGCTTACAACTACAGCAGATTCAAAGTCGGAAATGATATTTTTTGCATCAACTTGCATTACCTGCTCCTACTTTCCTGAAAAAATTGCCCCCTTCCTTGCGGAAGGGGGCTTGTTATTCCGATTTCTGCTACTTCAACAACGATAGTACCAATTGTGGAAGTTGATTTGCCTGTGCCAACATGGCTATGCCGGACTGACTCAAAATTTGGAACTTGGTAAAGTCAGCCATCTCTGCAGCAAAATCAGCATCCTTGATGGTGGACACCGCCGACTTTGTGTTTTCGTTCATGGTCTCAAGGTTAGCCACATGGTAACCAACCTGGTTCATAGTGGAACCCAGTTTGCCTCTCTCAGTGGTCAAGGTACCTACTGCCGTATCAACATATCCAAGATATGCCTGGGCATTCGCCTGTGTGTCTATTTTTTTCGTAACACCACCATCGAAGCCAAGAGCCGTTGTCCGGAAGTCTGCTATAGCTGCTGTTATCTTGTTTTCTCCCACGTTTGAATCACCGACCTGGAATGTAAAGCTGCCGCCAGCACCGACAGTAATAGAGAAAGCGTTGTTTGCCGAGATAGAAGTTGCCATTGCGGAGTTAATATTCACCTTAACGCCAAGACTGGTGAAATCCAAAGTTGTTGTGTTAAGTCCCGTAGGTTCGGCACCATAGCTCACACTCTGGGATGTACCGCCAACCGTCAAGGTAGCAATGTTGTTAGTAACGTCGATGGTAAACGTTGCATGTGCACTTGCCGCATTAGTCGAGCCTGATACATCAATTGACGAAATACCGTCGCTAGGACCATCTATGGCAGTCCCTGAGTTTGCAACAGCATGGGTTGCCCCGCCGGTTGCATTAAGAAGCGCAGTCGAGCCGTATTTTGTATTATTAGCAATATTGTCAATTTCCGCCTCGAGCTTAGTCCTCTCACTGTCCAGAGCAGCGATGTCTGTAGTATTGGAAGATGCCGCCTGGGTCGCCAGTTCTTTTAACCTTGTAAGAATGTTTGAAATCTGGTCAATACCACCTTCTGCAGTCTGCAGCATGGCCAAAGCCTGGTTGCCGTTATCGATTGCTTTTGACATTGACTGTGATTTTACATACAATTTTGTCGCTGTAGCAATACCAGCAGCGTCATCTGACGCTTTGTTGATTTTGTAGCCTGATGAGAGCCTTTCCAGTGCTTTTGATTGACCTGCGTTTGAAATTCCTAAATATCTCTGTGTATTGATTGATGCAGTGTTTGTTGCGATTCTAAAAGCCATTGTAAACCTCCATGTTTATTTTTTTATTGGGCATCATGCCCTTTTTTCGTTTGGGATTCGGAAGAATCAACCTCGACACCTCCTTTCTTTTCCATCCCATTCTAAATATATTATCGTCAATTTTTTGACATACTTAAGCATTTATTTTCAAAAGATGTGCAATTGCCGATTCAAACAATTCTAATGCCTGGGACTCGCCGGTTACAATTAGAGTTTCCTTTGTTTTATCAATACCTTCAGGAAAAGATTGAGCAGGAACTGAAAGAGATCCTTGTATGAGATTGTAATAATGGTTTATTCCGGCAATATTAAGCGCCCTGCATTGCAATAAAAACATTGCGCTCAGAACGTCAATATCGGCGCCGTTTCCGTTAAGTCTTTCAAACTCTGAAAAAGCTTTTTTGTCCTTACCTTGTTTCGCATAAAGAAGAAAACGCCTCTTTATTAGACAACCATCATTAGAAACCATTTGAAGCCCTTCGTTGCAAGCTTCTATTGCCTTTCCCAAATCGCCCGATTTTTCTCTGGCTAAAGAACAGTAATGGTAATTGGAAACATCCTGGGGATCATAATCAATAGATGTTCTGAAACATTCTTCAGCAATATCATACCTGCCTGCAAACAAAGCAGAAATACCTAGATAGCTGCGAAGGCATTTTCTCGTTTCCTGAATATTAAGCGGCACGATCTCATTCTCGAATGTTTCATCTTTTAGAGGTAACAGTTCATTGAAAGCAGAACCATAATCTTTACGTCTGTAATACAGTTCTCCGAGAGTAAAAATTAGAGAAGCATATTCAGGGAATAGCTTTTCCCCTTCTTCCAGGACTTTTCGAGCCTCTTCCTCTTGCCCCATGGCATAGAGAAGGATAGCTTTGTCGGTAAAAGCAATTTTAACAATGTCATAGTTATATGGATTAGGTTTCTTTTTATATAACTCTATGGTCCTATTAATATAAGTCAAAACCAATTCGTTCTCTCCAAGTCCCCTTAAGGTCCTTGAAAGAAAAAATATGGCATTCATATTATCAGGCGTCTCTTTCAATTCTTTTTCAAGTATTTCCCGGTTACGTTTAAATTTTTCAACAACACATTCGGCATCCTTATATCCATAATGAAGAATCGCAGCATCGCTTGAATAAGTAGGTATTCCATTTCTCTGGACGGAGCGTAATGCCTGCTCGTGAACCCTGCCTTCAAAGATTATGCCTCTACGATTTGGAAAAATTCTAAGTTGAAGTGATTCATTTATGTTGTCTTCCTGAATATTTTTTAATCTTAGAAAGAAACCGGCGTTTTTATAACGTCTTAGATCATTCATTATCTTTATATGCTCTTCATTGCTTATCTCATCATCAGCATCAAGCCAGAGAATACAATCTTTCGTGGCATATTTTAGCGATTCATTCCTGGCAGCAGAAAAATCATCACACCATTCAAAACAATATGTTTTTGCATCATATCTTTGCGCTATTTCTACTGTATTATCCGTGGAACCGGTATCGACAATTATAACTTCATCGGCAAGCCCCTTAATTGAATCAAGGAGTCTTGGGAGGTTTTTTGCTTCATTTTTTACAATCATGCAGACAGAAAGTGTGGGGTTGTTTTGCATATTAGTTATTCGCCTTTTTTGCATAGAAAGGCACGGAAACACCATACATTTCATTTTGTAGTATGGTCTGTACAAAATAACCGTTTTTTATGTTTATGATAAGTGGAGACCTGAGATTGACATATAAAGTATTTTCATTTGGCCTCACAATACAAGCATTTTCATTTGGCCTCACAATACATAGAATGGCAATATCGTCTATATAGTTTCCTTCAAGCATAAGTTCCCTGACAATACTATCCTCAATCTCAAATGAGTAATCATCCACAATATAGTATGGATTTACCGCTACAAAAGTAACAGCTTTTTCAGGGCACGAGAGGAGCCGGAATGGAGAATTTTCTCCAAAAGAATCTTCCAGCACATAATTATTATAATCCTCAAAACCTAATATTTTACCTTTAAGATATAATTCACTCACTGCTTTCACCTATAAATCTTTTTATATTTTCAAGATCACTTAATGCCGACATCTTGTTTGCTCCCTCAATCTCGGAAACAAGCTCTTCCCGGATAATCGAATACCCTTTGGACGCCTCAATTCCCAGCCGCACCTTCCCTTTATCGATCTCAATAAGAACGATTCTGATATCACCATCTTTTCCCTTGATTAGTACCCCTTGATTTTTTTTCCGCGAAAGAACGAGCATTTGTCCCCTTAATTCAGGTAATTCAATATTGTCAGGCTTTGGACCTTAGCCATGCTGTAAAGCATCGCTTCATAGGCAGTTGATAAAGTGTTAAAATCCGTCACCGCCTGAGTCATATCGATATCAGTCATCTGAGACAAAGATTCTGTTATATCAACATCCCTTGTTTCTTTATATCCTATATAATTTTCAACCCTTGCCATATATGTTCCTGCATGGGCAAGATTTGTCTGAGTCTTTTCCAAAGAATTATCAATATTATCAATAGCTTCTCCGATACCTGTTAAATCGTTTCCATCAAGTGCATCGCTAAAGTTTTTTAATACTGTAAACACGTTGGTATCAGAAATAAACACACTCTGGCCTGAAATCCCGGCATCTTCTTTTGTACCTTTGTCCACATATATGGAATCAACATCACTTGAGCCGTTAAAGGTAACATTGTAATCGGCGTCAATTGTGAAAGGTTTCATATTTGATTTTTTTCCTCCAAAGATGTAATTGTTGCCGACCTTTGTGTTTCCGATAGTAACAAGTTGTTCAATAATCCCCTTTATCTCTTCATTGGCGGATATTCTTGTTGAAGCATCCATTGTATCTGAAGCCTGTGTAATCGATATTTCTTTTGCCCTGGTAAGAAGATCGTTTATACTGTTAATGGATGTATCATAAAAACCTCCAACAGTTTTAAGCTTTTCGAGGTTTTTTTTGTATCGGTCATTCAGATTCTTCTCAGCTTCTAATGCAACCCCGGCGGAAGCTGCAATCGGATCATCAGAAGGAGCTAAAATCTTTTTACCGGATGCTATCCTGGTCTGTGTTTTGTCAAGAGTTTCCTTTAATGACGAAAGATTATTCTTGAAAACATCAAATCTTAGTTTATCGGTAACTCTCATTTAACCGCCTCTAATATGCTTTGGAAAAGCTCATCGGCAACGGAAAATAACCTTGAAGACGCTTGAAAAGCGTACTGATATTTCATAAGATTTGCCATCTCCTCGTCAAGGGAAACACCGGCGACACTTTCTCTCTGTTTTTCCATAGCCTGCATTGTATCTTCGCTGTATTGAGCAAAATCTTTTGCTCCTTTCGTAAGCTGACCAATATCATTTGTAATGGATGAGGTGTAATTCACAATAGTCTCTGTACCAGCATTAAAGAGGTTTTCATCCATTAATGCCGCAATATCAAGGGCAATATTGTTCCCGATCGGTGCACCACTGTCTGTCTCAGAAGAGGCCGCAATGTTTTTCAAATCCGCTTTGACCTCGTCAGAGAAATCAATATTTTTTGCATAGTTTTCTGTAATTTCTTTGAAAAATGAAATTCCATCAGGTGCATCAGGCACGGTTGCGGTATGGTTCAAAGTGTACCCGTTTTCATGAATACTGTTTACTTCTGTAATGATTACCCTTGCAAGTTCATCAATATCCGCTATAAAATCATTCAATTGTCCATCACGCATCTCTATTAATCCACGAAGACTACCGCCGCTAATATAATCAGTTATATCAGCCAGATTTCCTGAAGAGTCTTTCCATGCTATTTTATAAAACCCTGTTGCTCCATCGTTCGTTGTATCAAGTTCCCATGACATCCCTCCATCTACAAGGGTTTTGCCTGCTGATGTCAGAACAGTCATACGTCCATACTGGTCTTCAAAAGATGTGATGTCAATTTTACTTGAAAGTTCCTTTACATACTGGTTTCTTTTGTCCAAATAATCGTTTGCTTCACTCGAACCTGCGCTCCCTTCAAATATTTTGTCATTTAAATCAGCAATTGAAGCAACAATCCTGTTTATTTCGGTTACTTCCATTCTTATATTGTCGTTTTGTTCTATCTGAATACTTTTCAATTCATTATATATATTTTTTATCGAGCGATTCATGTTTCGACCGCTTGACACTATGCCTTCTCTTACAGCAACGTTCTGCGGATCCGTTGAAAGCTCCTGCCATGCATTAAAAAACTCGGTAATGTTATTTGTGAGCTTGGTACTGTCTTCGTTTAATACACTTTCAATTCTTTCGAAATATTTCTGATAAACCTGCTGTTCTCCTAATTCCATATTCTTTTTAGAAATCTGTTGATCCAGATATTTATCGTAATACCTTTTAACTCCGCTTGCTTTTACTCCATTTCCAAGAAGACAGCTACCTATTAACGATGGAGCTTCTTCTTCAAGGATAGCTACCTGTCTGGAATAACCTTCTGTATTTACATTTGATATATTATGAGATGTAACCTGAACGGCAACTTGATTTACAGTAAGAGAATTTTTTGCAATATTAAGTATGGAAGATATGCTCATCTATATTTCTCTCGAAGGAAAAAAAGATAATATTTCCTGCTTTCTCCCGTAAGTGGCTTTATTTATAAAACCTACAACATTTTCGATAGATGACCTGACATGATCCACCGAAAATGACAGCAACTTCATATTCTTTCCTAATGCAACATTTATTTCTTTCATTGTATGTCTTATGTCCCGGGAAAGAGATGCCCATCTTTCATTTTTAAAAACCGAGTCCTGATCGGGAATCTCTTTTAGTATTTTTTCTTTTTCATTTTCGAGATATTCAATTTTTTTAAGTAGTTCCTCTTTTCTATTATTTTCCCTGATAATTCCTTCAAGAGAAAAAGAAATTATTGCATCCCTTTCGCCTTTAAGAACTTTTAAAAAGTCCTTTAGCGTGTTCAATTCTTTCTGGGTTATCTCATATACTATCAGGCTGTCCATAATTAAAAAATCTCATCTAAAAGGTTGTTTTTCAGCATACTTTTTGCCACAAGCTCGCCCTTTATATTATATGTTTCCGTTTTAATTGCCTCTCTGATCCGATCAACCTTTTCCTGCATGATAACAGGCGATGCCATAACCTTTTCCTTAATCGACTCAATCTCCTGCTTTCTGCTCGACAACTCAACTTTGTCATACAGATCGTTTTTGCCCTTTCCGGCAGTTGCCTGTTCTTTTAAGGGCTTGTTGTTAGGAGCTTTGATAAGGTTATCAAGTAAACCGACGTTCTTATCGTTCAATACTTTCATAGAATACCTCCTTCTTTACTTAACAACATTATCGCCCTTTTCCTTTAAAACTTTAATATTTCTATCTTCTGTACATTTAATAATCATATCCTTAATACCTAATCCTTTTTTGGATAGATAATCCCCCATTTTTTCATACATAATTGACATAAAAGTCTGCTCCGTATAGTTCTTTTTGGAGCTTTGCGTTGTTTTTTCCAGTTCTTTCATCATAGTAAAAATCATAAACGATTCAAAATCCTGTGCCACTTTCTCAATATTTAGTTCCTTATTCTGAGATTCACGGCTTATAGTACGAGAACCATAACTATTAAACGAAGGGCTTTGCACAGCAGTTGTGAAATTCACCTTCATCCCGTCACTCATCTTATTCTCCCTGAATTAAATAATTTCAAGCTCTGCATGTAAGGCACCTGCTGCTTTTATGGTTTGAAGTATCACTATCACGTCCCTTGTTGAAACACCGATAGAATTGAGCGCATTAATTAGTTCTTTTATGGTAACGCCCCCCTCCATTACAACGAAATGTCCTTTGTCTTCCTCTACTCTTATTTTTGTGTCAGGTGTTTTAGTGGTCTGAGCACCGACAGGAGCGAAAGGTAGAGGCTGACTTACTTTTTCATCCTCTTTTATCTGAATGCTTATACTGCCTTGAGATATTGCCACAGTTGAAATTTTAACATTTTCACCGATCACTACCGTACCTGTTTTTTCATCTACTACAATTTTTGCCAGGGCATCAGGCTTTATTTCAAGATTCTCTATAATTGAAAGGAATTTTACAGGATTTGTCTTTAAAGTATCGGGAATAGCTACATTGACTGTACCGCCGTCCTTGGCATATGAAGAATCACGGAAAACACTATTGATTCGCTCCTCAATTCTTCTTGCATTTGTAAAATCAGGAATTTTCAGTGAAATTATAATTGACTCTGTTTTAACATATTCATAACCGATCTCTCTTTCTATTGTAACACCATTGGCAATCCTTCCAACTGTGGGGTGATTTTTTTGTACACTTGCACCCTGGCCTGCGGCAGAGAAACCTCCTACAACCATCGCCCCCTGAGCCACAGCATAGACCTCACCATCAGCACCTTTGAGTTGTGTGATAAGAAGGACTCCTCCTTCCAAACTTTTTGAGTCTCCTATAGAGGACACAGTAGCATCCACTTTGTTGCCAATTTTACTGAAAGGTGGCAGATCTGCCGTTACCATTACCGCAGCAACGTTATTAACCTTGGCAACGGTTGGGTCCACTTTAACTCCCATTTTATCAAGCATATTTGCCAGTGATTGGTTTGTAAATATGGTGGCCGATTTATCCCCGGTACCATTCAGCCCTACAACAAGTCCATAGCCTATCAACTGGTTTGCCCTTACACCGCTTATATAACCCATTTCTTTTATGCGGGCAGCCTCAGACGACTGCGTTGTCAACATAAGAATAAGAAGAAGTGGTACTAAACAGCAAGAAGCGGACACCAAACACCTTAAAAACAATGTTGAATACTGGATACTGAACACTGAAAAATTTATCCTGTTTTCTATTTTCTTTCGCCCGTTTCTTTTCATATTCAGCTCTTCGCTATCTCTATACCTTAAAATGGCCATACAATATCAAATATTCTCGCAAGCCATCCAGGAGACTGCTTCTCTCCAATTACACCGACGCCTGTTAAAATAACTTTGGCATCAGCAACCTGAGTTGATAAGACCGAATTATTTGCAGATATATCTTTCGGCCTTACTATTCCCTGAAACAATATTTCTTTTCTTTCATTATTCAATGAAATCTCTCTTTTCCCTTCAATCGCAAGATTACCGTTAGGCATTACTTCAACAACTTTTGCCGATATCGTTGCCTTTAAACTGCCATCGCGACTGGTTGAGCCATCACCCTTAAAATCATTTTTAACCGTGGCCTTCACCATGCTTGACGGGGTAATACTTGAAGGAAAATTGTTTGTTTCCAAACCAAGAAAGTTCGGTATGCCCAGACTCACATCAGCACCGGTTCTCTTTAAATCAGTAATAGCTTGTTCCTTTGATGTAGTTACTTCTATAATTTCCACCGTTACAATATCGCCTACCCCGCGCGCTCTTCCATCAGAAAAAAATGAATTCATACTACGGTCACCGGGCCAAATAGTTCCACTTTTGTTCTCTGTCAGAACCTGCTTTGATGGGGCCTGTCTAAATACATTTTCGATATTAAAAGGTTCGTTTCTGATACGAGATGTATATTCAGTGCTCATGCAGCCGGACAAAGCCAAAAGCATCGACAGGCACATACCTAACATTTTTCCATTAATAAATTTGAAATTTGTATGGTTCAACCCAGCCAAAGTCTGGATAATTTGAAATATGAAATTTCTTAATTTCATATTGCCTCCATTACAAGTCAACATTTACAGTACCACTTCCAACCACCCTGCCAACAATTTCCTTATTGGAAGTTAAATTCTTTACTCTGATAAAATCTCCAATCTTCCCTCTCTCAAGCGTTCTTCCTTTTGTCTGAACCAAAAGTTTTTTATTCTCCGCCACAATATTGACAGTATCTCCTCTCTGCATAACAAAAGAATCCTCTAAAACCTGACTTGTAATAACAGTACCTGCAGACACATCTCTTTTAAGCGCCTTACCCATCACATCACCGATCTTTAACGGATAGTCCATCCCATTTCCATTCAAATATACTTCCTTAACAAAAATATCGTCAGAACGTACAATATCACCCTTCTTTGCAGCCTGCTTTAAAACAAACATTTTCTTTTTGTTTGACACCCTAAATGACACATACACATTTTTTGTCCTGCCATGTTTTTCATCAATCTCTACAAGACATAACCCATCGCCGTTCGAATCCGGTATTTTTGCAAAATTAATATGTTTTACTCTCGATTTGTCCTTAAGCGAATCAGGCAAATGGTTTAACTTTATATAAACATCCTCCCTTTCGTTATAGAACTTTCTTATAAAATCCTTTATTTTCGCTTCTACTGTCGGCACTTCTGCTGCAAAAGCTGCAGAAGCAATGAATAGTGAATATATCAATACATATAGGATAGTATTAATTCTCATGCCTTTCTGTCGTCCACTTTTCACTTTTAACCTTTCACTTTTCATTGATGTTATCTCTTTATATTGTTTGCCATCTGAAGCATTTCGTCGGCAGCTTGTATCGCCTTGGAATTTACTTCATAAGCTCTTTGACCAACAATCAGGTTTACCATTTCCTGCATAATATTCACGTTGGACATCTCAAGATAGCCCTGTAATAGTGTACCCAGTCCGTTTTCTCCCGGTTTTGATGTGGTTGGCGCGCCACTTGCGTCTGTTTCCATAAATAAGCTCTTTCCCATTGACTTCAGGCCTGTAGGATTGGGGAAGTTAGCCAGCTCAATCTTGCCAATCTGCTGGGGATCAGTTTGACTCGATATTTTTGCTAATACCGTTCCATCTGATTTTACAGATATTGTAGTGGTATTATTCGGTACGGTGGTACTCGGCTCCAATGAATAACCATCAGATGTAACTACCTTACCGTCAGAGTCTCTTTTTAATGATCCTGCCCTTGTGTACGCCTTTTCACCCGTGGGCATTACAACCTGCAAAAAACCGCTACCTTCAATTGCTATATCAAGCTCATTCTGAGTCTCCTGAAAATCGCCCTGAAGAAACACCTTCTGCACCGCTGCCAACTTTGCGCCATGCCCGATCTGGATACCTGTGGGAATCTGGTTGCCTCCCTCAGATTTTGTACCCTGCAGCCTTAGCGTTTGGTACATAAGATCCTGAAAATCAGCCCTGCTCCTCTTAAATCCATTCGTGTTAACATTTGCTATGTTGTTTGCAATGACATCGAGGTTCACCTGCTGAACATTCATGCCCGTTCCTGCAGTCCACAGTGCTCTTATCATAATTTTGCCTCCTGCTATCTTCCTACGTTTATTATTTTACTCATCATGTCACTAAAAAACTGATCCACTTTAGTGTAAGACTCATACGCACGTAATGTAGACATCAGTTCTATCATTTCTTTTATAACATCAACATTTGATGTCTCATAAAAACCCTGCTTAATCGTATATGTTTCAGGTGTAGTCTCGATATTATCCTGATTCATGTTTATAAACATACTGTTCCCGTAATTACGCAAATCTTTCTTATCTTTAAAATCAACAATTTTCAGTTTGTCGACAAAGGTCTTGTCGACAAAAATTGAACCATCGCCTTCTATTCTAACATCTGCTCCTTCAACCCTTATCTCTCCCGACTGCCCGAGAACCGACGATCCGTCGAGTGTTACAAGTTTTTTCTCTTTATTGATAGCAAATTGACCGTTTCTTGCATACATGGGCCCGTCTTTTGTGGAAATAACAAAAAAACCGTCTCCCTCAATGCCAATGTCGAGTTTATTTCCGCTTTCAACCAGAGGAGCGTTTGAAAAATGGATATATGAGTCAGCAAAATTAGTATATGTATCTTGTTGTTGGTTGTTTGTAACCGAATTACTGTCACTTTTTTCAACATTAAACACAGGCCGCATCATTTTATAACCAGGCGTCGAGGCATTGGCGATATTATTTGAAATTATGTCCATTCTTCTCTCAGTTAAAAACTTGCCTGAAAGCGTACTGAATATTCCTTTTATCATAATTGCCTCATAATTGTTTTAATGCAAACACTATGCCACCGCATATTCTGTGGTTAAGCTTGCAGCAATATATCCAATAAATAGGGTTTGTAAGAGAGTAGTGCAGTACAATTTTACTGCTGTATAAGGGCAAGATTGAGTCCTGGCAGGAGATCTTCATAGCTTGTACATAGAACAAGAAGGGATCTACGCACCGGCTTGCTTGTTGTGGCCTTACTGGCGTAGGGAGTTACCGGGTACCAACGAGGCGCCCCGGTAATATACTATGATGACATACGTACCTAAAAATTGACGGCCAACAGCTAATTAAAATATCTTAAATAGGAAATTTTTTCCCTGTATAGGCAAATTTTTCATACAGTAATATCTATGCACGCACGATTGTCTTCTTCTACTACTGAGAAGTTATCACTATCATTATAACTATCTGTATTTTTCATAATCTTTTTTTCATTATAATGCCTGCTTCTATGCTTACCTTCATCGGTGATTTTTCTTGTTAAGCGTGGTTGTTCTTTGGAAATAGAAAATTTTTTATCCAATCCATGAATCTGGGAAATCAGATTAGTATCAAATGTCTCGCCCATAAATAACCAACTTTAGCAATAATCGTGCCAAGTTTGCAATTATCTGTTTTAATTGAAACTTGCCATTTCAATCTCCGCTCTCTCAGCACCTACAAAAATCTTTTTAAGTTCAAGCAGAATTAATAGCCTATCGTCAAGTTTGCCTACACCTTCAATGTAGTCTGATTCAATACCTCCGATTATTGACGGTGCCGGCTCTATTGTGTTACTTGGAATTCTCAAAACCTCGGATACGGAATCTACAACAAACCCGAGCACAAGTCCATCCAACTCAACTACTATAATTCTTGTCGCCTTATCGTAGGGCTTGCTTTCAAAACCCAGCTTCTTTCTTAGATCAACAATAGGAATTATTTTCCCGCGCAGATTAATTACACCCTCTATAAAAAAAGGTGCATTCGGTATTTTGGTAATACTCATCATTTTGTTTATTTCCTGCACTTTTAAAATATCAACCCCAAACTCCTCATTTTCCAATTTAAAAGTCACAAGCTGCAATATTCTGTCTTCGTTCATATGATGCCACCTCCTTTTCTTAATATAATCGGAGTATTCTTTCAAAACTTAAGAATTTTTCCATATTTTGTTATTCATATTCTGTTAAAGTTCTTCTATAATCTCCCGATAAAAATTGTATGCAATATCTGCTTATTAATATATTCAACATGGAAAATTTCTGTTATAATTTAAAATATTTTTTTTAAAAGGAACTCAAATATAGTATGGAACAGGTCTTTATAGGCAGGCAAACGATATTAAACAAAAGAGAGTCCACTTTCGGATATGAGCTCCTCTTCAGAAATGCATCAAGCTTGACTGCAAATGTTACGGATAATTCAATGGCAACCGCATCGGTAATGGTGAACGCCTTGAATAATATCGGGTTCAAAAATCTGGTGGGTGAAAAAAAGGGTTTTATAAATGTAAATTATGAAATGCTCTCAGGCGGTTTTACCGAATTGTTACCTAAAGATAATACTGTCTTAGAGATTCTAGAACATGTTGATATAAATACAGATTTAATAGCACTGTGCGGTAATTTAAAAGAAATAGGGTACTGTTTTGCACTGGATGATTTTATTTATAATGATTCTTATTTACCACTCTTAAATATTGCACAATATATAAAGCTTGACATACTGATGTACAACAAAAAAGATTTAGAGGATATTGTCAAACTTTTAAAAAAGCATCCTGTCAAACTATTGGCTGAAAAGGTAGAGACGAAAGAAGACTTCAAGTATTGTTATGATCTTGGTTTTGAATTTTTTCAAGGATACTTTTTTTCAAAACCAACTATCGTGACAGGTAAGACAATATCTTCTTCACAACTTGTTTTATTTGAATTATTCAACAGTTTATCAAAAGAAGAAGAAATTAATATTATTGAACGGCAGTTTAAGAAGAATCCTCAATTAGATATCAAATTGTTAAAGTTCATCAACTCTGCCGGTTTTTACCTCACACAAAAAATAGATTCTATTCGGCAGGCAATTATGATGCTCGGGTACCACAATTTGCAAAAATGGGTTGCTCTTATGTTGTTCGCCAAAGAATCAGAGGATTTAAAATCAAATCCACTTCTTGAAAGGGCTACGATACGCGGGCTTATGATGGAGTCTATGGCAAACAGCCTGACAAAAAGCAGGACCAAAGGAGACAGCGCCTTTATAGCAGGTATACTATCTCTCACTGATGCCCTGCTGGGAATACCATTAAACGATATAATATCTGATCTTAATCTGTCGAAAGAAATCTACAACGCACTGGTAACAAGAGAGGGTTTTTTGGGAGAATTATTGTACATTACAGAAAAATTCGAAAAAGAGGAATTAAACGAAATTCAGGATATCCTCAGTCAACACAAGATCGACATCAAAGATTTACTGGCAGCTGAGACAAAAGCCATCATGGAATTTGAACATATAGATAATAAGGAATAAGTTATAACCTCCGTCAAAACCGGGGGACACGCTAACTATAATAACAAAGAAACTCAGTCATAAATATAAAAAATACTCTTAATCCAAACGTTTTATGTTCACTTTCTAAGCATGCCCTGCAAACCACTGTTGTTTATCATTGCAGGTATGTCCAGAATCAATATAACCTTGCCGTCGCCTCTTATGGTTGCCCCGCCAACACCGTTTATATTTCCCATAAATTCCCCGAGAGGTTTAATGACCACTTCTTCTTGTCCAATAACAGACTGGACTTTAACACCTATGGTTCTATCGCCGATCCTGCAGATTACAAGATAACCGCCATGTCCATTATTATTCTCCGATAAAAATACCTTTGACATATCCAGAATGGGGACAATAATATCCCTGAGCATTAATACCTCATTCTTATCGACCGATTTTGTCAACCCTTCTTTTAACTTGACAAGCTCAATTACGTTGCTTAAGGGGATAGCGTAAAATTCTTCTGCAATTTTTACAATCAAAGCTCTCATTATCGCAAGGGTAAGCGGTAGTTTAATTATCAGTCTTGTCCATTTGCCCTGCTCTGAGTCTATATATACCTGACCATTCATTTTCTCAATATTTGTTTTCACAACATCCATACCAACGCCTCTGCCTGAGACGCTGCTTAATTTTTTTGCAGTACTGAGACCTGGGATAAAGACAAGATTCATAACCTCTTTGTCGGTAAGATTATTTAACTCAGACTCACCCATGAGTCCTTTTTCTTTTACCTTTTCCTTTACGGCCTGTATGTTTATTCCTTTACCATCATCAAAAATCTCAATAATTACATGATTTCCTTCATTATATGCACTTATCGAAAGCTGTCCCTTTTCTTCCTTACCGGCATGTCTGCGTTCTTCAGGCGTTTCAACACCATGATCAACAGAGTTTCTGATTATGTGTATCAAAGGATCGTGCAATGATTCTATTAATGACCTGTCAAGCTCCGTTTCTTCACCACTTATTTTCAACCCAATATCCTTTTTGAATTCACTGCACAGGTCTCTTACCATTCTGGGAACTTTATTGAATACTTTACTCATAGGAACCAGTCTTGCCTTCATAATGGAAAGCTGCAAGTCGTTTGTAATAACTTCTATGTAATTAGACACTTCCTCGAGATTATCCATTACATTATTACTTTCTGAACCTCTCTTTGCGAGACTCTTCACCATTATAAGCCTGTTTTTCCCAAGGACAAGTTCTCCGACCAGATTCATTAATTCATCCAGTTTCTTAACATCTATTCTGACTGTCTGGTCATCTCTATGCTGTGTCTTCTGTTTTGTTAAAATACTGTTCAATTGACCTTCAGTAATAAGCTTTTCCTCAACGACGATTTCACCAAGCTTCTTGCTCTGATCAACCTTTTGTTTTTCAAGAACTACTTCGAGCTCGTTTTTTGTGAGAACATTTTCCTCAACAAGAATTTCACCGAGCATTTTCTTCTCTACCTTACTTAGACGTTCCAATTCTGTTATGATCGATGATACATCTCCTTCATCAACACCCTTATACTTTATGTTTTCTATCATAGACTTCATCAAGTCTAAAGCTTCAAGCAGCACATCCGCTATTTCTTTGTTGATTTTAATTTCTCCCTTTCTTACCATGCCAAGCAGATCTTCACCCTTATGAGCAAGGCCGGCAAGCGCTGCAAAGCCTAAAAAGCTTGAAGTTCCTTTAATAGTATGTACAGCCCTGAAAATGCCATTCACAACTTCATCATCATGGTTTTCTTCAATTGTAACAATATCCTGAATCACGTTTTCTATCAATTCACTTGACTCTACAATAAAATCGTTTATAATTTCACGCATTTCATCATTTTCTAAAGATTGGTCTGCCATTATTCTCCCCCTTCTAAAAGACTTTTTACTTTGTATAGTAAAATATTTGGCTGTATGGGCTTATTAAGAAATAAATTAACCCCTGCCTCAAAAGCACCTTTCCTTAAATTTTCATCTTTGGTAGTGGTAAGCATTATTATGGGCGTATCAAGATGGTAATAGTTATTCCGCAGGCTTTTAGCCAGTTCTATACCATCCATATTGGGCATATTCAGATCTGCTATAACTAAATCCACTTTTGCATCAATCAGCTTTTCCATAGCATCCATACCGTCCTCCGCCTCCGTAATCAAATAATTCTTTTTCCTCAAAATAAAATTAATCAACTTTCTGATGGTTGGCGAATCATCAACAATTAATATTTTTTTCATAATCTATCCTCTCTGATAAGCAATTGAGCCAGGGAACATTAAAGGTTTAAACGCCCTCGACAGGTTGTGGAGTGATTCGGCATGGCCTATGGTTAAAAATCCACCTGGTTTCAACGACTCATACATAGAATCAATAACCTTTTTCTTTACCTTCTCGTCAAAGTAAATAAGGACATTACGACAAAAAATTACATCCATATATCTGTACTTTCTATATGAATCTGCATCAACCAGATTCATATAGTCGAATCTTACATTCTTTTTCACGCTATCCTTCAATATGTGCGAACCTTTTTCTTCAATAAAATACTTTTTCCTTATAGAATCGTTCATATTTCTCACACTGTATGGTCCAAAAACAGCTTTTTTAGCCGCTTCCAGCACCTTAACGCTTATATCCGTTGCGTATATCATAAAGGGAATGTTCTTCTTTGTAGCTTCTATCAGTTCCATTAACATTATTGCAAGTGTATACGGTTCCTCTCCTGTTGAACATGCCGCACTCCATATTTTTAAGGGCGAATTTATCGGGGTTCCGTTTAAATAGTTCTTCTGTATTATGACTTTGAAAGCATCCAATTGAGGAGGATTTCTGAAAAAACTTGTCTCATTTGTAGTAACTACATCATAGAGATTGCTCATCTCATTGCTTGCTTTTTCTCCTCCATACTTTAAAAAATAGTAGTAATCTTCAAACGCGCCAAATCCAAGCTCGCTCAATCTGTTTGTAAGTCTACTTTCCAAGAGATATGTTTTATTTTCCGCAAAAAAGATGCCCGTTTTTTCATATATGTAATCTCTCAGTTGTAAAAACTCTTCTCTCGTCATTATGCACCTTTCCTTTTAAAAGGTTTCAAACCTTTCCACCGCATATTCTGCGGTAGACCTTATATCTTCATCCTGACTTTGCGTAAAAGGTTTTATATAAGGAAGCGCCCTTTCATCGTTAAGATCGGAAAGAGCTTTCAAACTCCCGATCTTTATCAGGTTTTCTTTATCGTTAAGACCCTGCAGAAACACATTGAATAAAGACGGGATTTCAAAAGCACCGAGTGCCAATAAGGCATAATATCTCGTCCATAAGCCATTGTTGTTGTTTATAAAAATGTCTACCAGTCTATCCTGAAAGAGATTCAATTTCCTGTCTTTTATAATCTTCAAAACTTCATGTGGAATATTTTCACCCATTAAAAGTCCCGTAAGAAGAACCATATATCTTTCATCATCCAAAAAATTACCCATTACGCTTACAGTCATCTTTTTTATGTTCTCATCCAGATCATGCAAAAGTTGTTCAAGAAAAGGGAAGTTTTGTTCGCTGTTCAGCATAGATGCAATTGACAGGTATAACTTCTTGTCTTCACTTGAGCCATTGTCTACAAATTGTTTTATAATCTCAATTGCATTATCCAGATCAATTCTTTTCAATGCCCTCAAAGCTTTTACTCTCACGTCAAAAAATCCTTTTTTTACTACATTAATTATTTCATCTTTCATTTCTGTCAACATCATGCCGCTGATAACCGTCATAGCATCGCCTATTATATGGCCGTCAGTATCTTTAGTGGCTTCCTTTATTATCGAAAGCCCCTTACCGCTGATAATTGCAGGAATATTTTTAACAATCTCTCTTTTTACATCTATAGATGATTCAAGATATTTACTAAACATTACATTTTCAGCAATCTTTACATTCTCCATTCCGCTGGCCTTTATTAAGGGCAGTAAATAATCCTCATCCTTATTCATAAACCCTTCAACATTGTCTTCCCATATCTCTTTCAACGATGCAAAAAGCAACAGCCTTTCATAATAGTCCTCTTCATTGGGATCTATGCCTTTAAAAGACTTAAGAATTGTCTCACAAGTAATGGTATTTTTAAAATTTGCTAATAATTTTAAATTATTAAGCGACTTTATATCCTCAGATTCGATAACGCTCAAAAGATGCTCAAATAATTCATCACCTATTTTTTCTTTTAAAGTTTGAAAGATATACTCATTTTCCTTTTCAAGGATAATTTTTATATATTCGCCTCTTTTCTTTTTATTCCATTTCTTCAGAATACCAAGAATTTTATCCAGTATCTCTTCGCCTCCAATATCCACAAGGACCTCACAAGCAACAAGAGACACCTCTTCTTCGTCATTTTCAAACACACCAAGAAGAGGTTTAATGGCTCGTTCACTTCCTATTTTCCCAAGACTGTTTATAGCTGAAAATTTTATCCATTCGCTGTCTTTTAGCGCACCCAGAAGCGCATCAACAGCTTCTTCGTCATTAATCTCTCCCAGGGCAATGCAAGCAGCGTTCCTTACGTTTTCGTTATCACCGGAAAGTTTTTTAATCAAATAAGGGATGGCACGTTTATCATTCATATCGCCCAGTATTTCACATGCATATACCCTTATATCCTCATTTTCATCATCAAGCAGACCGGTGATTGTTCCAAGACTACAATACCCGATTTTTTTCAATATCTCCAAAACAACCATGCGTACGTTGGTTTCACTTCTTTGCAACAAAAGAGCTACTCGCTCAACTACATTTTTGTTTGGAAAAGCAAGCAGGCTCTCCATTGCCTTCTCTCTCTCAAAACTATCGCCATCTTTCAATAAATCGAGCAGTTTTGATAATTTTTTTTCGCTTACCCTTTTAACTTTAGCTTCAACCATTTCCCCCTCACAGAACTTTAATAATTTCTTCCGGTATCTTATTAATCGGCAATACCGCATCAGCCATATTTGCATTTACAACAGCCCTGGGCATTCCATAAACAACACATGTATCTTCATCCTGGACAATAACGTAACCGTTTTTTGACTTTATTTCCTTTATTCCGACCAGCCCGTCATTTCCCATACCTGTTAAAATAATGGCAAGGGAATGAGACCCGTACACATTAGCAGTGGAACTCATAAGAAGGTCAACAGAGGGTCGGAATGTATATTTAATATCGTTTATAAGCTCGACAACCACATCATTCCCTTTTCTTTTAATACCCATATGTGTATCGCCAGGTGCAATCAGTGCAATACCGGGCTTTAACATTTCTCCATTTTCTGCTTCCTTCACCATTATCTGAGAAGCCTTGTCCAGCCTCTGAGCAAAAGACTGAGTAAACAATTTAGGCATGTGCTGAGCAATAATTATCGGTACAGGAAAATCTTTGGGAAAACATGTAAGAATATGCTGAAGTGCAGGCGGTCCACCAGTAGATGCACCTATGGCAAGTATCTTACATTTACCATGATTATTGGCACTGTGGCTGGTATTATGATCGATATTATCAGCATGCATAGCAACAGGCTTTCGCATCTGGTCGAGCTTTTTAATCAAAATCATAACTCTATTTTTAGCAACGCTCTTTACTTTATTAATCAGTTCGTTCTCTCTTGTGGAAATATTGAGCGAAACATTTGAAAAATCCTTTGTAATAAAGTCAGAAGCCCCTATTTGTAAGGCTTCCATTGTGATTTCAGCGCCTTCTTTTGTGAGTGCACTAAACATAATAACAGGCAGCCCATGTTTGGCAATAATATGCTTAAGGGCCTCAATGCCGTTCATTACAGGCATCTCAATGTCAAGCGTTACCACATCTGGCCTTAAAGCATCAACTTTTTCAATGGCTTCCTGACCATTCCTTGCAGTACCTACTACATGAATATCATCATCTTTCTCGAGCATCCTCGATATTGCATTTCTCATGAAAACCGAATCGTCCACTACAAGAACTTTAATCATTGTCTTTCCCAACTACCTCTTCTATGTAATTATTCACATTTTTCAACGCATCATAGATTTTCCTGAAAATTCTAATCTCATAATTTGAAGAAATGTTCTGTCTGAACCTGGTAATTTGTTCGATAAAATCTCTATGGATTGCCATAAAATCAGCAAAACTGATCAGATCATTTTTAAAATCAATTTTTTTCGAAAAAATGTTTCCAAGAAAAGTAACCGCTACATTTTCCATGTTTTCTTCTGACTCTTCGGGATTATGATGAAACATAACACTGTCTGTTATCGGCTTAGGTATATTCCACATTTCCAAAAGCTTTGCACCGACATATCCATGATTAACTGATAACACTTCTTTTTCCGCTTCAAGTCTGGACAGCTTTTTATCGGAGATTAAAGTCAATATGCTATCCCATTGTTCTTTAAAATATCGGTATAATATAATTACTCCTATATCATGCATTACGCCGCTTATATAAGCCTCATTCGGGTTTCCAAGAAAAGTTACCGAGCTTATTCCGTCAGTTATTGCACCGCAGATTATGGAATGTCTGATAAATTTGTTCCTGTCAAATCCCTTATCATCTCCACCTATCATAGAGATAAAGGGCATCTGAAGGATAATATGCGAAAGCTGTTTATAGCCTATTACCGCTATTGCATGTTCTATCGTAGCAATATTTCTGAAATTTCTCGTACCAAAATAAGCGCTGTTTGCTATCCTTAATATCTCTCCCACCATAGATGGGTCCAGATGTCTTGCAAGATCGGAAGCAGAACTCATAGGATCTTCAATGATGCCCAAAACCTCCCTTACAATATTTGGAAAAGTTGGCAACAATTCAATTCTTCTTAACTTATTGAGGATATAATCGTTATCCATATAAAAACCATTTCTCTTTTGTTAGTTATCGAACAACACAGATCAAACTTTAGTTGTGAATCCGTTTTTTCAAGATTGATCTTAATGAAATTATGGCCTGTGAATGAATCTGGCAAACCCTTGCTTCGGTAATTGATAGTGTCCTGGCAATTTCTTTCATATTCATATCTTCATGATAATAAAGGCTGAGAACAATCTTTTGTTTTTCGGGAAGCCTTTCTATCTCTTTTGCAAGCATCTCTTCCAATTCGTGAAACTCTGCATATTTTTCCGGGTCATCGCTTTCATCCGTTACATAACTGATGATTTTTTCTCTGTCTTCTCCGATTGATTCATGCAAATCTTCTATACTTAGAATAGAAAGATTTTTATAGTCTTTCATCAATGACAAATAATCTTCAAAATCTATATGCATTTCCTCAGCTATTTCTTCTTCCTTGGGATATCTACCAAGCCTGTTTTCAAGCTTCCTTATGACTTCTTCTATCTTTTTTGCCTTAGACCTTGCACTTCTCGGGAACCAGTCTCTTGATCGGAGTTCGTCTATCATCGCACCTCTTATCCTGAGATAAGCAAATGTATTTAATTTTGCTCCCCTTTTTGTATCATACTTATCTATTGCTTCAAGCAGCCCTACGATACCGGCAGATATAAGGTCTTCTATCATATTTTTTTCTTCAAAACCTTTGGAAACCTTGTAAGCAAGATGTTTAATAATAGGAATGAATTCTTCAACAATTCTTTCCCTTTCATCTTCTATGTTTTGAGCATATGCCCTTTTCCACATATCAGGATACCAACCTATTGCAGATTTTTAAAAGAGCTTTTGTTGCCTGCGTATCAGGGAAATATTTAACCCATAATTTCTGTTTTCTTGTAGCCATATTGATATTTTTGTCCATTGGGATATAGCCGGTAAAATCAAGGTAAACATCTAAAAATTTATCTGTCACAGAGAGAAGTTTTTTGTATATCTCAAGGCCTTCCTTCTCGTCTTTTGCCATATTTACTATAATGTTAAAATCTTTTCTGCCTGTTTTTTTATATAAAACTTTAATTACAGCATATGAATCGGTAATGCTCGCCGGATCAGGTGTAACCACAATAAAAATATCGTCGCTGATTGAATTAAAATAGATAACATTGGAAGATATACCGGCAGAGGTGTCAACGATCAGGAAATCATATTCGGGTAATTCCCGGAAAGAGGAAAATAATATATTTTTTTCTTCTGCAGTAAGACTGGAAAACTCACTAACACCGGATGTACCGGGGATAAACCTGACACCGCCCGGACCTTCAACTACAATTTCTCCGATAGTTTTTTTCCCTTCGATCAAATCTTTTATATTAAATTTAGGAACTACACCAAACATGATATCTATATTCCCAAGCGAAAGGTCAGCGTCAAGAATGTACGTCGATTCACTGTTTGACCCAAGTATATAAGCCATATTTGAAACTATAGATGATTTGCCGACTCCGCCTTTTCCGCTAGTTACTGCAATAATCTTCTTTCGCCTGTTTTCCATATATTTCCCTCTAGTAGTATTTTATAAAACGTTTCATAATTCGGCACTAAAATATCACCAACATCCATGCCCGTTGTGAAGCAGCAGATCGGCCGTTCCAGAAGAATGAGATTGTGGCAGATATGTCCGAGCGTCTCTTCCTCATCAATTTTTGTAAAAATAAGTCCAGCAATATTCGAATCATTAAATCCATTGCAGTAGTTCCTTATTTTTTCATCCCTCGCACCTGCCGGTAAAAGAATTATCTTTCCTATATCTTTTAATCTTGCTGCAATCCTTTTCTGCAAATCAACATGTCCTGAAATATCAATAATTTTTCTTGTCCTGTCTTTTGTAATTTTTGAAAAAAGATCTTCTTCGCTTGCTGCAAAAGAAAACGGTATACCGTTAGTTTCTGAAAAAAATGCATGTTCATCCAAAAACCCTTTTCTCGCAGGGTCATATGCCAATACAGCGATATCTCTTCCCATGCTTGAAAGCAATTTTGAAAATTTTTTTGCCGTTTGTGTTTTTCCTGCACCCGTGGGTCCCAGCATTAAAATATGTTCATTTGAATTGACAATGTCGTGTATTTTTATTCTTCTTGCAAGCGCACCCCTAAAAAAGTAATTAGCCTTTGCAATATCATTTGCAAGCATACCTATCTCACCGTAAATTTCAGAAATCATTGAAACAGCAAGATGGATATCAAATCCATTTTTCCTCATCTTTTCAAAAAAAACTTTTAGAGGTAAAGGGTATTGTTTTACTCTGTCCCTTACTATTTCCAGTTCTAAATCAATAATCTTCTCACTTATAAATTTTGTGGTATAACTCCATATTTCTTCAGTCTTTTTCCTGACGACTTCTGTCGTATCTGTCTGGATTTCAGAATCATCATTCAATCCAATCGATATTTCACAACTTTTTCTTGCGTTTTGACTGGTATTTTTAATATCCAGAATTATGGTGTCTGCACCATATTCTTCTTTAATCCGCTCTATTCCATCTTTTATATCTTCAAAAACATACGTTTTAACTTTCATTAAGCTTTATAACCCCGCTTGTTTGTATTCTTATCTGCGGTGGAATTTCATTATGTGAAATTACTGCAATACCGTGGATATACCTTTCAAGGAATCTTCTTAATTTCCCCCTTGCAACAGGATGGACAAGCAAAATAGGCTGTATATTCTTGAGCATCGCCTTTTTCGCCTCATCTCCTATTTTTTCAATTAATCTTTGACTGAATGCAAGGTCAAAAGCAAATAGTCCTCCCTGATCAGATGGCTGCACACTATTAATAATTTTTTCTTCAAGTGACTTCTCGAAAATCAGGATATTCAATATTCCTTCTGAAAGATATGGCTTTAAAATGTTCCTGGACATACGTTGTCTGACATATTCTGTTATCAGGTCCGGGTCCCTCACACTGGAAGATGCGTCAGCAATGGCTTCAAGTATCGTTACGAGGTCTCTTATTGACACCTGTTCTCTGAGAAGATTCTGCAAAACTTTTTGAATAATACCTATGTTGATCTGGGTCTGCGATAGTTCCTCTACAACTTTCTGGTGTGTGGATGATATGGTTTCTACAAGCTTTTGCGTCTCTTGTCTTGTCATAAGGTCGTGAGCATTATTTCGTACTATTTCTGTTAAATGTGTTGCAATGACTGTTGGATGGTCTACAACCGTAAAACCCTCGGCAACACATTTTTCTCTGTCTTTTTCCTTAACCCATATTGCATCAAGATTAAATACAGGTTCTTTTGTAGTTATTCCATCAACAATATTATGTTTCTCCTCGGGCCCCATAGCCAGAACATGCCCGAGAAGCAATTCACCCCTGCCTACTTCGATGCCTTTTAAAAGGATAAGGTATTCACTTGCCTTTAACTGAAGATTATCCCTGAGCTTCATCGGCGGAACCATTATACCGAGCTCGAAAGCTATTTGTTTTCTCATTGCTCTTATCTTGCCAAGAAGTTCTCCGCCCTGTTCGGCATCTACTATAGGTATGAGTCCATAACCTATCTCTAATTCAAGAATTTCAAGAGGCTGGATAATCTCCATTTTTTCCTCTTCTGCTGGCTCCTGTTCAGGAATAACTTCTTCATCTTCCTGTTTCTGCTTTTTCATCATGTAGCCCATACCGAAAGTACAAGAAGAAAGAATTAAAAAGGGCATCATGGGAATTCCCGGTACCATGCCAAGAGAAAATATTACAATGGATGCAAGGGTCATTGCCTTCGGCTGGGTTAACATCTGGTCGACAACGTCCCTTCCAAGGTTAGAATCGCTGGCAGCCCTTGTAACAATAATACCGGCAGCAGTTGAAGTCAAAAGCGCCGGTATCTGGCTTACCAGACCATCACCAATAGTCATTATGGTATAAACCGATAGTGCATCGTCAAAAGACATACCTTTTTGAGCAACTCCAATTATCAATCCGCCTATTATGTTTACAAAAATTATAATAATACCGGCAATCGCATCGCCTCTTACAAATTTACTTGCACCATCCATTGCTCCATAAAAATCGGCTTCAAGTTCAACCCTTTCCCTTCTTTGCCTTGCTTCTATGTCATTCATGAGACCGGCATTCAGATCGGCATCTATGCTCATCTGTTTGCCCGGCATCGCATCAAGGGTGAATCTTGCAGCTACTTCGGCAACCCTTCCCGCACCTTTTGTTATAACGACAAAGTTAATAATTACAAGTATAAGGAAGACAACTGCACCGACAATGTAATTTCCGCCGACAATAAACGTACCGAACGCTTGAATAACACGACCTGCCGCATGCGAGCCCTCGTCGCCATGGACAAGGATTAATCTTGTAGATGCTATATTCAAAGAAAGTCTAAAAAGAGTTGTTATTAGTAAAATAGAGGGGAAAACGGAAAAATCGAGTGGTCTATGCAGATACATGCCTATAAAAAGGATAAGCAAAGATAATGATATGCTTAACGTTAAAAATATATCTATGAAAAAGCTGTTCAACGGAATAATCATGATAAGGATAACGAAAACAATGCTTACCGCAATTACTACATCGCTTTTCTCTTGTACCTGTCTGATGAAATTACTCTTCATCATAGTAATATCCTGTTTTTCTTTTTATATACCTGGGCAAGCAACTCAGCTACAATCAAATAAAATTTTTCCGGTATACTGCTGCCAACCTTAACGGAATAGAACAGAGCCTGGGCAAGCGGCTTGTTTTCTCTCAATGGAACACTATGCTGCAAGGCTACTTCTTTAATTCTTTGTGCAATAAATCCTGCACCTTTTGCCACTACTTTCGGTGCAGGCATCTCTTTCGGATTATACTTAAGCGCTACTGCAAAAGTTGTCGGGTTTGTAACAATTACATCGGCGTTTTTTACATCCTCAATCATTCTCCTCCTGGACATTTCCCTTTGGAGGCTCCTGATCCTCGATTTAATAAGAGGATTACCCTCTCTGTCCTTATACTCCTCCTTCACCTCCTGTTGCGTCATCATCAGCTCTTTATTGTGCTGCCACTTTTGAAACAGGAAATCAAGTCCGGCGATAAACGACAGAATTATGCTAACCTTTAAGGCTAAGCGGAAAGACGTTTTCCCAAGGTATTCTATTATCGTTTCTATGTCTTTGAAAGGAAGAGAGATCAAATCCGGTAATTCCTTAGTAATTATTGAGTACGAAATATATACAAGCACAATGATCTTTAAAAGAGATTTCAGAATCTCAACAGCAGATCTTTTCGAAAACAATTTTTTTATTCCGGCAGCAGGGTCGAGTTTTTCAAAATCAAACTTAATCGACTCAGAGTTCCACATAAAACCGGATTGTAAAACACTCCCCAATAAAGCAATTGCACAAAGCAGTGCGAATATCGGCAGGACAAGCCACAGCCATTTAAACATACTGAAAGATAATATCTCGTAAATAGTAGATACATTTACGTCGAGATTGATATTAGTCACATAATTCATATACACTTTGTACATCTCGTTAAAGCCGTGAGACACCGAATAGTACAAAAAGATAGCAGTGAACAGAACAGTAAAACATGAAAACAACTCCTTTGACTGGGCAACCTGTCCCTTCTTTCTCGCATCTTCAAGACGCTTTTCAGTCGGCTGTTCTGTCTTTTCCTGAAAGGAATCGGCCATACATTACACCATCAGTCTCATTATTTTTAAAATATCCATGTCCATAGCCCTGAAAATGTTGGCTATAGAGGTAGTCATAATACCCAATGAAAAAGAAAGTATAGTAAATGTTATCAATATCTTCATGGGCATGGCTTCGACAAATATATTTATCTGAGGAATCATCCTTGAAAGTAAGCCAAGGGCCAGATCAACAATAAAAAGTGTTACAATTAATGGCGCGCCTATCCTTAACCCTATTGAAAATATCTTGCCAATAAGATTGTTGATATGATGCAGCAGAGAATTATTAAGTACAATTGAACCGGGAGGAAGTTCCTTAAAACTGAGGAATATACCTTTAATAACAATGTGGTGAGCATCAATAGCAAAAAAAATAATGACTGTAAGTATATTAAGAAATTGCTCCAATACTGACACCTGCGTCATACTGACAGGATCCATAAAACGGGCAAAACCGAATCCTGTCTGAAGAGCCGAGACCTCTCCAGATGCATACACTATTGAGAAGAGAATTCTAACAAAAAGACTGATTGTCAGCCCGACAAATATTTCTTTAAGAACCAGCAATAACATATAATATGGATCGCTGCCAAAAGTGTTATTTACGCTCACAAGGTCATAGAGTAAAAAGGATATTGATAAAGACAATACTGCTTTAAACGAAATAGATACAGATCTTGTAGAAAACAACGGTATAAGCCACAGAATAGAGGCTACCCTGAAAAATATCAGAATGAACTTTTGACTGCTTATATTAAAATCAACAGGCATCATTTAACGTAAACCGGTATGTTTGAAAAAAGAGTGATGGTATATGTTGTCAGGACATTTATCATCCATGGGAACAGGACCATCAGGCATGCCGCTATAACAAGTATTTTAGGAACAAAAACGAGCGTCATTTCATGTATTTGTGTCGCTGCCTGAAAAATACTGATCAGAAGACCGACAACAATTGAAGCAAGTAATGCCGGCGCCATTACTATAAGCGTTGTTTTAAGAACATCTCTGAAGATTTGAACTATAACATCCTGGCCCATATTTTTTTCCTCCTGTCAAAAACTTTTAATCAATGAACCCACGAGTAAATTCCACCCGTCTACAAGCACAAAAAGCATGAGCTTGAAGGGCAGGGAAATAAATATCGGCGGCAGCATCATCATTCCGGCAGCTAAAAGAACGCTTGCCACCACCATATCAATAACAAGAAATGGAATATACAGAAGGAACCCTATCTGAAAAGCCCTTTTCAGTTCGCTTATCGCAAATGCCGGAACAAGTACCCGTATAGGGATTTCTCCCTGGGTTTTTGGCTTGTTTAATCCTGCAACACCCATAAAGAGCGCTAAATCTTTCTCTTTTGTATATTTAAACATAAAAATACTCATCTCTTTTGATGCACTCGTAAGAAATTCTTCAAAACCTATTTGATTATTCATATATGGAGATAGTGCGTTCGTATGGACTTTTTCGTAAGTCGGCGCCATAATAAAAAAAGTTAAAAACAGTGAAAGTCCTATAATGATCTGATTGGGAGGAAGTTGCGGTATTCCGATTGCCTGCCTTAGAAGAGACAAAACAATAATAATTCTTGTAAAAGAACTCATCAGTAAAAGAATTGCCGGGGCAAAGGCTAATACTGTAAGAACGATTACAATACTGATAAGATTCTTGTTACCCTCACTTGTAACAAACATGCCAAGCAGGTTGCCTTTTTCCTGGGTTTTGTTTTGAGCATTTGTCTTTGCATGAGCAAGAACAGGTACGAGAAACAGGGAAATAATAATAATGCCGATCAATAAAATTTTCATGCGCTTTTATCCGCCTTTTTCCATTTTGCAAGAAGGGTCAGGTCTTTATCTCCAACACCGATAACCAAAACATGCTCATTAACTTCTACTACTGAAACATACTTTTTGTATCCCAGGTAGATTGAATCCTGCTTTTTGAGATTATACTCAGATTTACCAGGCTTCAGATTGAGCTTAAATTTTCCTGCATATCTATACAGCAGCGCCATGCCGGAGATAATCCCCAGAAGAACAAAAACAACTTTGATAACGTTAAGATAGGCATCCATCATGCAAGCTTTTGAACCCTTTCTTTAGGTGTAACAATATCCATAATCCTCACACCTAAACGTTCGTTCACGACAACAATCTCACCCTTGCCGAGAAGCTTCCCGTTAACATAAATATCCACAGATTCACCTGCAACCTTATTTAATTCGATAATGGATCCTTTTGAAAGCGAAAGAAGTTCCCCGATAGCCATCTTCGTTCTTCCTATTTCAACAGAGATTTCAACCGGTACATCCAGAAGGCTATCCATGTTCAACTCAAATTTCTTCGCATTGCCTGTCTGATTTTCTATTAAGATTTCTTCCATCTTGCCTCCCATCTTATTTCAGGTATCAAAAAATATACTGTCTTAAGACTGACAGCATTCGTGCTTAAATCTATTTTCTGTCTATAGTTCTTTTGTTCTTTCAATTTACTGCTCCTTCTACCATAACTGCCTTACTTCCCTTTGAAATACCCAATTTACCTTTAAATTTTACTTTATCGTTTATCAGAACATCGACCGGGTCATCTACACATTTGTCCACCATTATTATGTTGTCTTCAGTAACCTTTAAGAAATCTTCGAGATTCATTTTCTTCTTTCCAAGGATAGCTTTAATCTCAAGTGGCACATCCGAAATCTTTGCCCTTAATTTTTTGAGCCATTTTTCCCTCATATCCATATCTTCACGGGAAGGAGTCGAGATCAGATAGCCTTTAATGGTTTCAAGAATACCGTAAGGAATGCATATCTTGATCCAGCTTGTGATATCTCCGACCTCTACTGAAAATTCACAAAGGCTTACTGTTTCCTCCGGTGACACCATGGTAATATAGTTAGGGTTCATTTCTGATCTGGAATATTTGCATTTTATCTCATAAACAGGAGTCCATGCTTTTTCCATTTCAACAGAAACAATGCCTACTATTTTCTTTATAACGCCAATCTCAATCTTCGTAAATTCCCTTCCTTCTACCCTTGTAGTTGATACGTTAGAATTTCCGAATATAGTTTCAAGCACTGAAAAAATCAGCTTTGCATCAAAAATTACTATAAAAAAACCTTTCAGATTTTCTGTAACAATAATGTTCATGTTTGTAGGGAGCGGTAATGTTTTAATGAACTCTCTGTATTCAATATACTGGATAGGACTCTGCTCAAGTTCGACATCCTTCTCGATGAAAAGGGACAACGCTGACCTTAAAGATTTAGCAAATCTGTCGTATATAAATTGCAATGCAGGCAAATTTTCTTTTTTGCCTTTTGAATACTGATGGAAATCAAATGGTTTGGCTTCAATTTTTTGCTCAGTTTCAACTGCAGCTGCAGCTTCAGTTTCAATCGGAAGTTCTATGTCTCCTTCCGACAATCCACTCATCAAGGCATCTATTTCTTCCTGCGACAGTATCTGTTCCATTTGCTCCCCTCACTGGATGATAATATCAGTGATATATATTGCCGTTAAGTCATCCGGATCTTTAAACATGACTTTCATGGCAGTATATAATTCCTGTTTAATAGTATTTCTATTTTTAACATCCATAAGCATCTCAGGTCCTTTTGTGCTCAAGACTGAAAGCACCTTGTCTCTTGCTATGGGCACCATCTTTTTTGCCTCTTCAAGAACTTTGGCGTCTTTTAGTTCGATTCCTATGGAGACTTTTGCAAATCTTGAACTGCTGCCCGATATATTAAAAAGAAAGGGTTCAAAAGACAAAATGGGACCAACTAATTTTTCCTTTTTTTGTGTTTTATGCTCAGCCATTCCTTCTTGCTTATCAAAATACTTCTGCATTATCTTATCTCCAAAAAAGAAATATGCTCCGGCTGCACAAACACTCAATGCCAGAAAAGCAATCAATAGAATTATCCTGAATTTCCCTTTTTTTTTCTCTTGCGGCTCCTCAACAGGTTCTTCTTCTTTTTGCATTTCTTCTTCTTCCATAGATCCCTCCTTTAACATTCTGCAAAAGCAATATACATGCCAAAGGGAACAGCGGCAAATGACCAGTTATGAGTTATAAACAATAACGGAATGTTACAGCTATATAGCTATTGATTTTAATGTGCGTTGCAGCATGTTTTGACAATTCCTGGATCATTCGAAACAGTTTTAACGTTGGAAAGAAATACATACATGTCATCTATTTGACATATACAAAAAGCTGCCTTTTCTCCATTTTTACGCCAAAATTCCCCTGGTAATAATGCAACGATTGCAGCAAAAAACAATGCGGCCATTGAAGCCTATAACAAGCACACCGTCACTCATACTTTCAAGGATTGTTGCGGTTATGGTATTGTCCATTTTACCTGCTCACAAAATTTTACTTCAGCCCGGCATTCTTTGGATAACCAACAAGCTGGTTGAGCATTATTTCCTGATCGTCTCTTAATTTCAGCTTTTTATGTAAAGCAGGAGCATCCATGCTTGCCCGGACAACTGATCCCAATCCCGCAGAGGCGCAGTATAAATAAACATTCTGGTAAATTGGCCCCGTGTTGCAGGCAGAAAAAAAGATCTGCTTTTGACGATCGGGGAACCCTTTCATCCTGGCATAGTCTGCCACGTAGAGCAAATGGAGCGGTGCCTCTTTAGCATATTGCTGCGGCCCTGGCGATAAGTGTCGCAGATCCTCTGCCAGGACAGGAACCAGACTGTGAGCCTTTGCATTGTAAAGGTACGCGCCTTGTGACATCAAGACATAAACATCAATGTTATGGCTATTGCCTGCCGAAGGCGCTGTGCGCTTTTCTAAATTCGTACGATTGATACCATAGGCTGCCCACAAGAGATCCGAAAGCATCTCCATGGGAATTGGTTGTGTACTATATGCCTTTGTTGAACATCTGTCCTTTAATGCCAGCATTAGTGGCTTGCCCCCCTCTATTCTGGGTTGGGGCAGAAAAATCGGTTTGATGTCCTGCGCCAATACAAGGCTCGAAACACAAAAAAGAACTCCTGCCACACAGCAAATGATTCTCAATGATTGTCTTCCCATTGTAAATCCTCCTTTCTTGTGTCTGTTCGGATATGGCATCTAAATTCCCGGTATTTTTCTGTATAGAGCGCCAGGATTTCTAAACGCAGAGGACATACCATATAGAGAATATAGCAAAATAAAACTTATATTTCAAAAACCTGACCCTAATTTGCTAATTTTTGTTATTTTTATGGGGCGCATATCGTTGCTTCTTTTTAAAATAGTCTCTACACAATTCCCGGCATGTTACACGCTAAAGAGTAGACTTATTTTCGGTCTGCCTGACGGAACATTTTTCCGCTTTGAGAAATTTTTTCCTCATTTCTGCTGCCCATCATACCCGCTCTGAAATACGTTAACTGCTGATATCATTAAAGATATTGACTATGCTGGTCCATGGCATATACATTGCTTTATATAATATAAGTTATTCTATCGCTCATAAGGAGGGAGCGAGGAACAACCTCACATAAACAAGGAGGCTAATTTGATTAACGCCGTAAGCGGAGCATCGAGTTCCGATTATCTATGGCAATTGCTGCAGGCATCAAAGAGCACCGGCACGAGTAGAAGTGCATCCACAAACAACGTTTTCAGTTTGTTTGACACCAATGGGGATGGTTCTATAAGCAAGAGCGAGCTGTCTTCGGCACTAAGTCGTTCATCATCTGCAAACCCTATTATGGGCTCTGACAGTGACAGCACATCGTCTTTTGTCAGCCTTTTGAATGCACTGAATGAGTCGATTGCCGGCGCCGCAGGCGCGAATAGCACCGGCTCTACAGGTCGTCTGTCAGGAGAAGAGATATTCAAAAAAATAGATATTAACGGAGATGGCACTCTGAGCAAGACAGAGTTTGAAATTAGCAGACCTTCCAATATGACAGTGACTCAGGCTGATGAACTTTACTCCAAACTCGATACAAATAAAGATGGTTCAATCAGTCAATCGGAGTTTATTGCGAAAGACCCCGGCGGCCCGAATGGTCTGCCTCCATTGCCTCCCGACGCTACGAATTGTACGAGCGGAAGCACCGACAATTCAAGCTCTATTATTTCATTGGCAGGGTCAGCCTTTATGCAAATCTTGAAATATGCTGCAAAGTCTTCAGCGGCAGGAGCAACTGGCGGTATATTGGGCATAGTGTAGCCATAAAGAAGACATGGGGAGAAAGAAATTCAATGACTGCCCAAAGAAGGGCAGATCTTTCTCCCTATAAAAAAAGAATCCGGCAGTGTATCTGATGAGGTGAATCCGCAGCCCCTGCATAAACTTTGTGATCTTTCATTGTTAATCTGTGAGAAAGATAAGTATGAATTAAATTTGAGGGTCATCGGATAATTTTTATTTATATTTCTGTCCCGCTCACAAACCATTGTCCATATTGGCTTTACGGCTGTTCATGGATTTTCCGAAAATGTTTCGGAAAATTCCCTGAAGGGTTATTTGGAGTGGCGGAAACCGTGCTTGATGAACGTACCGGCGCGATACTCGTCAAAGGCAGTCTGTAATTCCTCCTGGGTGTTCATCACTATCGGTCCGTACCAGGCAACCGGCTCGCCTATCGGTTTCCCTGAGATAAGCAGAAATCGTACCTTTTGCGCCTTAGTGGATATATCTACCTGATCGCCGTCATCGAAGACAACGAGGTTGTTGTTGCCTGTTGCGATTTCTCTTTTCGTGTCGAAATAACCTTCTCCTTCAATGACATAGGCAAGGACTGTGTGGCCCGCCCTGGTTTGCCGCGTAAAAGTTGAATGGCTCGGGATAGTCACATCCAGATATTCAGGATCAGTAACTATATCGGTAACAGGCCCCTTTGTGCCCCCGGCTTCACCGCAAATAATCCGTATTTTAACTTCATTCTCAGTGGAAATTTCAGGTATCTCATCATTTGTCAGCCCGCGGTAACGGGGCTCCATCATTTTGTGGGATGCCGGAAGGTTTGCCCATAGCTGGAAACCGCCCATCCGTCCCGACTTATCTCCTTTAGGCATCTCCTGATGGATAATACCGCTGCCTGCGGTCATCCACTGAACATCACCGCCGGCAATTACACCTGTATTTCCCATGCTGTCACCATGCTCGACACTACCGTAAAGAACATATGTAATTGTTTCGATTCCGCGATGCGGATGCCAGGGGAAACCTTTCAGGTAATGACGCGGGTCATCCGAACGAAAATCGTCAAGCATAAGAAATGGATCAAAATCTGGAACTTCGCTTGAGCCAAAGGCCCGTCTCAGATGAACTCCCGCCCCCTCAACAGCAGGCTTACTCTCCATCACTTTCCGGATTTTTCTGATTTTTTCCATCATTACCCTCCTTATCTTTGAATGTAGGTCTATTCTGCTTATCCCGCTGTTAAAACAACCAGCATTCCTTCATGCTGGAAAACACGGCCTGACATAACTCGTCCCCTTAACCCTTTAAGTTCTGTTATCATAATCCTGTCATACCATTTTCTCTATCAAATATTCAACCATTTCAGAAGGTTGGATATCAATCTGTACTTTATCAGTGGCTACCACTTCCGGTTTATTAAGTATATTGAAGTACTGAAGGATGTCCCGCGTCCTGCTCAAAGAAAATGCCGGCCCTTTCACAGGCTTCATCCATACTTTTACTGTTCTGAATACAGGAACTTAACTGATGCCCGAATTTATAATTTTTAGCAAAATAATAAGTAAATTCCTTAAGCCTGCCCAGCCGTCTTTCCGGTCGGAAAAGCTCATTGACAAGGTCCAGATAGCTGCTGTAAATCACAGGAAGAGATACTGCCGGTTTCGCGATGCTGCACCCGTAAAGGTCACGGGCAATCTCAGCAAAAAGCCACGGCTTGATCACCGCTCCGCGGCCAATCATCAGACCGTCGGCGTTGGAGACTCGCAGGCAATCACGAGCATCCTGGACAGAGAAGATTCCGCCGTTAGCAACAACAGGAATTCTGAGCCATTCCTTTATTCTGGCAATCAACTCCCATCGCGGTCTTCTGGCAAAAGACTCCTTCTTAAACCGGGCATGAACCGAGAGCATATCTATGCCTCCATCTTCGAGAATAGTACAGAATGACTTCAATTTCTTATCATCGAGTTCATCACCGAGTCTGATTTTTGCGGTAAGGGGCAGGAGCGTCCTTTTCCTTGCTTCGGCCAGGATACGACGGGCATTATCCGGATGTTCCATAAGTGCAAAGCCCGCACCATAATTTCCGACAGAGCGGGCCGGACATCCCATGTTCAGATCAATAGCATCCGCCTGAAACCTGTGAAGCGCATCTATAGCCGGTGGAATATCTCTGTCCGTGGAAATCAGGAGTTGATAGGAAAGCGGTTTTTCCAGAGCAGTCCTGATAAGACAGGGAGAAATCCCGGGGTTTTCCGTGGGCAGTCTTTTTGCCGAGAGCATCTCCGTTGATAAGAGTCCGACTCCGCCAAAGCCGGATAAAATCTGCCGGAATGCGCTGTGTGTAAGGCCTGCCATCGGGGCCAGAAACAAGGGCGGATTAATCCGAAGATTCTGAATTTCAATTTGCTGCATAGTCATAGTCAAAAGCCATTTCTCACAATCTCAAGGAGCTGTAATTTTCGTAGTCTTCTGAGGGTTCTGCAATCCTGTCTTCAATAGTTTTTAAATCATAAAGGTCTTCAAGCATGGTCTTAACTCTGTCAAGCTCTTTTATATCCACAATAGCCGCTACCTTCTGTCCTTTTTTGTCCGTCACAAACTGTTTAACGCTTATAACCTCTTTTTGCTTTTGTTTTGTTATCACTGTACCTCCATTGCTCCTGCCTGGCTGCATATTGTTTTATCATAATAAGAAAGTTTAATGCATAATTTTGTTCATTAGCTGCATCAAACCAGTGTATTTTCTGTCATAGCCAGCAAAGCATTGTCTGTATTGGTTCTACAGCGGATTAGCTGATTGGTTGACACAGTGTCAACCAATCTCCCGAAGGGGCTTTTGGAGCGGCGGGATTGTCTGATTTTTCGTCCGCCTTCATCTTTGTTCTGAGTCATTGCCTGACCCCTCACATCCTCACATCGTGAAAAGTTGGTTGCAAACAGGACTGATATATACTATAATTTAAGCACCATATTAAGTACTTCAGGAGGTATCGTCATGAATACTGTTGCAGCACAGGAGATAAAGAGACGGGGCATGAAAGCGGTGGACGAAAAGATCGAAGAAGGCCCGGTATATGTTATTAAGAACAATAAGCCTCAATATGTAATTCTTTCGGAAAAGCTCTATAGCGAACTCGTTGAAGAGCAGAGTTCCGCATATGTCGCACGGGTCCGCGCTTCACTACAGGACGTGAAGGCCAAACGCATACAAACATTCAAAGACGCTGAAGATCTGCTCAAAGCAATTGAAAAGGAAGACTGACCATGTATGTTATTCAGGCAACAGATCAGTTTCTTCGACAGGCAGGGAAGTTCTTTAAAAAGCACCCGGATCTCAAAGGGCGCTTTACAAAACTTGTCACAGACCTGTCAGAAGACCCCTTTCAACCGGCTCTTCAATTGCATCCTCTTACCGGGAAGCTCGAAGGTCTCTGGGCTGCCAGCCTTACATACAAATATCGTATTACCCTGACGCTTATGATAACAGAAAAGGAAATTATATTCCTCGATGTGGGAAGCCACGACGAGTTATACGGAAAAAAATGAAAAAGATAATCTGTCCTATAATTTAGAATGATATGTGCTGAATGGCTTCTGTATTGGTTTTACAGCGGATTAGCTGCTTGGTTGACACAGTGTCAACGAATCTCCCGATGGGGTTTTTGGGATGGCGGGATGTGACAGATTCCGAAAACTTTTACACTCCTTTCTCGTTTTTTTGTTCGGAATATACAATTGACTTATGCTTCGCTTTGGTGCCTCGTTTTTATAATTTCCTTTTTGTTCCTTCTTATTCGCAGAACATTATCTGTCTTGGTTTTACGGCGATTTATGGATTTGCCGACACAGTGTCGGCAAATTGCTTGAATGGGTCTTTGGGAGGCGGGAATTAAAGATCAAAAGCATATCTCCCGCAGAGTCCGCTGAGTGCACAGAGAAAGACAAAAATATTATTTCAACTCTGCGATCTCTGCGTGCTCGAACAACCGCAGGGAGTGGGCGAGAGAAAGAAGAATTGATTGTCTGTATCATTTATCTATTCTTTTTTTATGTTTTCCACCACACTATCTTTCTATACCCAACAATTGTGGTGGAAATTGGATTATATCGCAAGATGATCTTATGGCACTCCAGGTATGTGAACTCAACTTGACGGATTGACAAACATCATTGAGTCTATCTTTATCCAGGACAACCACACGGGTTCTTTGTCTTTTCTGATAATCTTTGTTTTAGCCATTCGTCTTCGATAAATCAATCTCTTCGGGAGGAATCAAAATCGTTTTGCCGTCGCGCCACACGGCAATGGGGTGCCCCTGTTTCTTGTGCTCGGCAATGGCATCAGCCACAGCCTCTTTCAGGGCCATTTCCGCTCTAATATCAAGAGGCATGTCTTTCAACAATTTTTTATTTACTGCTTGTCCCTTCATGGCGTCTCCACCTTTGCCCTTATTTCTTCAAATAGTTTACCATCAATCACTGTCAGTACTCCAGCCGTTTCTTTTGCAACCACACAGGGCAATAATTCTGAATTATCAAAAATAACCCATGAGTCAGCAAAATGACAATATAAATTAAACAGGTTATGGAGGCCTCTGTCAAACCTACGGCGCACAGTCCCAACAGGAACATTGTGTCCTCCCATGGCTACCCGTTCAGCTACTCTTTTTAATGCAAGGTCAATATTGCGCAGCCACAAAAAGAAAATATGAACCTCATATCCGTCCATCTTCATTTCCTTCAGTAATTTCACATATGTTTTGCCCGACAATGTTGTCTCAAAGGCAAAATCTGCCCGGCGCCTTCTGAATATATCTATCTCATCTATCATAAGCTTGCCTGCCTTAATGGCGGCAATTTCAGGTAAAAACGGAGACAGACCTGATGCTATTAAGTCTGCGTTTACAAAATTGGTACAGTCCGCATAATAGGGGAGGAAGCGTTGAACGAAGGTTGTTTTTCCGGAACCGTTCGGTCCGGCAATAATATAGAGTTTTGGCTTGTCCATTGATAATGTCACCTTTCAGTTTCCCTACTTCTTATTTTAGATAACCCGTGCCACATTATTTTTTCTCGTAAGTATTCAGCCATTTTAGCAAGTTGGCTGTTAAAATATTCTTTGTAAAGGGCTAACCCTTCTGTATTACTAAACATATTGAAATGGTGAAGGACATCTCGTGTTAATAAACTGGCCCCTCACATCCATATTATTTTACCATAATGAAAAGCTCAATATATATTTTTGTTCATTAGCTGCATTAAACCAGTGTTTTTTCTGCCATATCCAGTAAAGCACTGTCTGTATTGGTTTTGCGGCGATTTATGGATTTGCCGACACAGTGTCGGCAAATTGCTTGAATGGGTCTTCGGGAGGCGGGATGTAAAGATCAAAAAGATATCTCTCGCAGAGTGCACAGAGAAAGATAAATATATTAATTCACCCGCAGGGTATGCAATTTTGCCGGAATGGATCATTCTCTCAATTCCGGCAAAAGTTATTTCAACTCTGCGATCTCTGCGTGCTCGAACGACCGCAGGGAGTGGGCGAGAGGAAAAAGAACAAAGTCGAGTTTGCGGGACAGCCATGTGCTAAATGGCTTCTATCTAAGCTTTGCGGCGATTTGAGGATTTGCTGTAACTGTTACAGCAAATTGTCTGAGGAGGGTTTTGGTGGACACAGAAAGTATAAGATTTTTACATACTCTTCCCTCTTATTTGTTCGAAATATACAATTGAATTGCGCTTCGCTTTGGGGCCTTGTTTTCATAATTCCCTGTTTGTTCCTTCCTATCCACAAAGCATCGTCTGTATTAGTTTTACGGCGGATTAGCTGATTGGTTGACACAGTGTCAACCAATCTCCCGAAGGGGCTTTTGGGATGTTGGAATTGTCGGATTTTTCGTCCGCCTTCATCCTGAACTACCGAGGATTCTTTGGTAGTTGCCACTTCTCCCAACTCACATCCCTCTTCAGATTGACTTCAAGCGCAGGCGCGCCATCTGCGAATCGATAGAACACAATTCCCCCGCCGGTGTGCGAACTCGATGTACAATACTCTTTGTTCTCCAAAAAAACTTATGCTATATTTTGCCTTCAGGGAAAGCATATGGTTGACAGTCTGACACGTGAAAAAAGAAGTTGGAATATGAGCCGGATAAAATCCGGAGACACCAAGCCGGAGAAAGTTGTCAGATCTTTACTTCATTTAATGGGGTATCGTTACAGATTACATTGCAAGGACCTGCCGGGGAAGCCCGATATCATGCTTCCGAAATATAAGACAGTAATTTTTGTACATGGTTGTTTCTGGCACCGTCACTCCGGCTGTAAAAATGCCACGACACCCAAGACCAATACTGAATTCTGGGAGAAGAAATTTTTCGGAAATATTGTGCGAGATAGACAAAAACAGTCAGACCTTGAGCTTCTTGGATGGAACGTCATCATAGTTTGGGAGTGTGAGACGGAAAAATCACTTGAAAACCTTGCCTTAAAACTTCAGGAAAGTATATTGCATCCTTTGTTACAAACAGCAAATAATGAAGATATGCTCATGGTAGCAGAAACACGATCTAAGTATGGGGATAGAAAACCATAGAAACATTATGTTTAATTACGACGATGCCATAAATCCTTCCATCTCGATTTTTTGCCGTATTTCAAGAAGTCTTTGGCTCTGGTAGTAGTTGGGAATATTTGCTGGTATCCTTGAAGCAAGGGCCACCAGTTTTGTTTCCTCTGGAGTCAACAGTTTGTTGCTTTCGCTCCAGTCCTTTACTTGCAACCAGTACACGGCACCTAATTCCAGAACCTCCATTTGAGCAGAGATCCCTTTGTCGGTCTTCTGCAGGGACTTTCCATCTTTTGCTGCAACCCTCAGTTCATCTTTGTCGACCAATTCCTTATAGAATCCAGGCAACAGCGGTATTTGTAACTTCTCCGCTCTTTCAAAACAAAGCTTGTTCTTGCACCATTCTGTAACATTTTCCACAGGTCTATCAGGATCTACAATCACTTTTGACATGGCCTCGGCGATCAACTGAAGTTGCTTCAGGATTGCATCCGATAGCTGCTGCTTTGTCCAGATGGCTCGCAAATCAAGGGCCTGCCCCTTGCCCTCGACCTCAATACTGTTTGAAAGCTTGGCAATAGTGTAGGCAACAATATTTGCCCGGTATCCGCCCTGATACCATGTCTGCCCGGAGATCATTCGTTCCGTGTACTGCCACAGAATAGCCTTGGCAACAATATTTTTGAAATATTCTTCGCTGAAATCAACATCTGAAGCTTTCCATTTTTCATCAATCCACTCAGCGAAATATTTGAAGTTTTTTTGCGCCCCGAGACTGACAATATGCGGCATGCCTCTCCAAGTATTCTCATACTTGGCAAGATCCGTTTTTGTAAGCAATTGGGAACGTGGATTTTGTTGTAGGAACCGGCGTTTTTCAGATGGCGACAGTTTGGCCTGTTCGTTAAGAAATTGGCCTCTGGCCCGCTCATAAAACCAGTGCGTCTCATGCTGAGCGCCATCCACGGCCGGTGCCCATATACGCCTCGAATGCGTCTCTATTCTTATGTGGAATGGGTGATTAGAGAAGAAATCTGCATCACTCACCTTGTTCTGACTGTTTGCAAAACGGGAGATGAGCGGAATTACCTCCTCTGCTCGATTGGGCTCGATAACAGAGAGCTTCATTTGTATGAATATACCATCAAGTGCAGCTTTGTCTTTGCGCCTTGTATTGGTCAGTGACGCAGTTGTCTGTCCGCCGTTCACGATTTGAAGGTCCTTTGCCTGCGCCAGATACAGACTGTTCCCGGAATAAACAACTTCTGCTTCGCTGGCAGTTGCCGCGATACCATTGTTATATGCAAAAAACATAGTAGGTTGCTTCAGTATAGTGTTACGGATACCGCTGTTCACGCTCTTTGTTCCACGTATCCCCAGAAATGAACGAACGTTATTTTCAAGTAGCCGGCTACCGAATCTGTCGTAGAGGTCGGCAAGAATACTTCCCGGCATAACGCATAGGTAGGCCTTATACTCTCCGTCAGTCTGGCTCGCTTCCAGACAGGGAACACCATCATCCGCGAACTCCCGAAAATCTACGGTAAGCTCATCCCTTCCTGTCATGGATTCGGAAACCCTGTGGAAACGTGCAATGTCCCATATATGGAACTCGATAGGTTTGTCGTTAAGAGATTCCTCGCGCCAATCTTTGACACGAGCACTGAGAACTGCGTCGGTTACGAGGAAGAGGCGAAAACGCGTGATAAGATCAGGATGTCCATAGAGTTTGACGGCAAGAGCATGTGCCGGAGAACTGTTTTCCAGTACCGGATGCAGCATACCGGAAACCGCCTCCAAAAGAAATGATCGAAGTCTTGTAAACTGAGTGGTCGCATCGGTCTGCGTTAGCGTCTCAATATCATCATTACCCCGATAGTCAGCAATAATAAGGTTGTAAGAACCATCGGTATCATCGTAAGAATACCCATCTACGCGAAGCTTCAACCTGCGATCTCGAATCCCGCTTCCTGGATAATAACAGGGTTCAAAATCCTGTAATTCCTCTGCCTCTATGAGTCTCTCAGACACAACCGTCACGAACGCCGCTTGAGTCAGGTCTCCGTCGGCAGCCGCGCGTGACTTGACAGATTCAAGGAAATCTTTGCGGTAATCTTCAAGCTCCATATTATTCCTCCCTAGTGCCCACGATCTCATAAGGCAGACAAGCCTGAATATATAGTTCATATCTCACGCTGCTAACTGCTAACGGTAGCCGCGACCGTACTATCCTTGGAAACCCCTCACGGATCGCAAAGTACCGAAAACGGTCGAATCTGAAAAATAGTGTGCTATACTCGTCTCTATCAAAGTATCCGATTGACAAAAGCCGATCACCAAAGAGAGCTGACGCTGCTGGATCGAACAGCAGTTCCTGCCGTAGTTCAGCAACAATGCTTGAAAGACAAAACGCATCGGCATCAGTCCGATCAGTTTGGTTTAACACTACCAGAACCAGTTGAATCGGTCGGTCGGTATCATCCAATTGTTCAGCGGAAGAGATTCTCACGGTGAGCGCATCCGGTCCGATTGTCTTGATCTCGAAAATCCTGTCTACGTATCGAAAATCCTGTTCAGCATTCAAGGGTCCAACCCAGCCTTCGAGGGCAGAAATAGTACCATAGACCGGCAATGCTAACTGCCGAAGAAACAATAACTCTCCAAGAAGTCCCTTCTGCACTGATTCGTCAAGTAAACCCGTGCTACCGCTTCTAAGGAGTCGTTGCCACCGGACAAAACGGCTCAAGATAAGCTCACCAGCTTTCGATTTATCTGATATTTTTCGACTTGATTCCACAATATCCTCGCATAGATGCGAAAAGATCACTCCCAGATCGGGCCGCAAGAGAGAAAACATGAGAGCCCATCTGCCGTCCTGTCTCCGGCTACAAATAACTTGAATTGCTTGGCTTTGCATGGGAACATGTAGCTCACTTTCCATAACAAGAAGCAGAACACGGTGGTCCGAAATATCAACACCGATATAGAAGTCCAGAGGATGGTCCTCATCGACTCGCTGAAAACCTCTTCCCGGTCCGAAACTTCCCCAGCGTGACTCAAATGTTGTCATCAGCCATCTCCACGTCGTCATCAAGTTCTGTCTGAAACATGTTTCTCCATTCCACTAAGTTGATTCGGTATCGCACTTTGCGGGCATCAGTGCTGTCATTGAACTCCGGAAAACTCAAGCCTAACGCAATGAGAGGGTTACCCCCTGTATTGTAATCTCTGTCATATTGAACCGGCTTTACAATGTGGACGAGCAGGAGAGGTCTTGATCTCACTGGCGTGAAGGCCTTGTCAGGGACACTCTGATTCTTCTGCCGGTATTCCTCCTCTATACGAACCACTACATCCTGAGGAATACCCTCTCTGTCGATTCCTCGGGAACCAACCCGTGCCTTTGTGCCTGACACAAGAATCATCTTGGAGTCGTTTCTGGTTTCAATCCTACGTTTCTGAGGATGATAAACAATTCCAGCGAATATCTCTTCCGTTTCGCCACCGTTAGGCAGTACGATGTCCCACATCTGAAGCTTCGCTTCATCAGTGTTTTCCAAAAACTGCGCAAGGTCATCCTTCTGAAAGGTAAGATTTAGGGGGTGGCTCTCAAACCGCCTAAGAAACCGACAGATCAGTTCCTTGTTCACAGCCCTCCAAATGTTGTTTCCATAAGGCGACTTATCGAGGAGAATCCCATCCATTCTCAGTTTAGTAAACAGGCTTTCCGCAGCAGTAGCATTCGCCCGGATCATGTCAATGGACTGATACAGCCTTGGTGTCTCGATTCTTTGCCCACTTATAGAAATCACACGTTCAATTGTTCTGGCAGAGCGCATTTTGTTTCGAGCCGTAACAATGAGTGAATCTGGGTGGGCTCGCACTTTAAGCCCAAAGTCCTTGGGCGTAAGACTTAATGACTGCATCCTATAAATTTCGCTGCGCAGTTCCTCAGTTGCAAGTGCTATATATCGGTACCAGTGAATGGCTTCCACCGGTAGCCATATTCTACAAAGATCAGCGTATCCATCCCGATAACCGAACCAACGACCCATTTGCAGCAGAGTATCGTACATCTGAGAGTTCCGCAAAAAATAGCTGATGGAAAGACCTTCAAGCGTCAACCCCCTTGAAAGACTGTTTCCTCCGACGGCTACAACTCGTAAGCCTTTCTCACGGTATGTAGAATAATCAAGGCTCTTCGCTCCTGAACGCTGGTTTACTGACCTTACCTCGATCGGGAGCGCAGCTTGGAGCAGGGAATGTTGAACATCGAGCCATGCAAATCCGGCATCCGAAAATTCTTTCTCCCAAGTGTTCCTGATTGCTGCAATTACTTCTGATCTACACGCTTCTTTGATATCAAGTTGGCTGTAATTCCTTATTTCTCGGTTAATCTCCCGCAATTCATAGTCCAACAAACGTGCCACCTGCTCCTGTATTCCGGTGAATCGGCTTACATTCACCAGCATTGACCGATGAGTTCCATCCTCACCTCTAAGGTCGCGTATTGCGTTAGAAACGATGAAGCTGCGTACGGCTTCCATCAGGCTCCCAGGAAGTGATTCAACTATCAAAGTGATTCTGTGCCTTAATGGAAATATTATGTCCGAATCATCTATTTCTCTGAGGCAGTCGAGATGTGTTTCTTCTCCAAAAATTGACTGAGTACCAATGTAGTTCGTCGGTGCCTCTAACGCATAGATGAAATGCTTCGGGAACAGATCATCGCCTACCATATCGTTCTCGGAATCAGGGTCGATGAAAATATTCGCAAAAGGAGTTGCCGTAAAGCCGATATAAGTTGACCTCGTAAAAAGGTGCAAGAGTGCTCGGATTCTTTCGTTGATAGCTGTCGGATCATCTGAGTTTGGGCTGGTATTTATCGAAGCATTATCGGCTTCATCGTCAATAAGCAACATAGGTGTATCAATTCTTCCTGAACTACCAACATTATATGAACGAAGCCAATTTTCTAGATTCTCCAGAATTCTTTTGTTTTTCTTGACCACTACCAGAACGGGCTCTGCAAAAGCACTCAGTTTAAACCCCAGTTGATTCATCAGTTCGCTTTTGAAGTCATATTTTGTAGATGTAAAAACCCCTGCCATCCTGATCCGGTTGAGTATGCCAACCCCAACTTCTCTTGTTGTTCGCTGCTGCGAAAGGAGACCGGAACTGTCAAGTCCTACGAAACCTGCATCCAAACGTTCCTGTGTCTGACGGCGAAGATTTTCCAGTGTACCCGTCAGAAGTATAATAAGCCGGTAGCCAGCGTCTGCTGCTTTGCAGCATAGAGCGGTATAGTTTGCAGTTTTTCCCGACTGTACATCTCCCACTACCAACCCTCTACGCAACCACGATTCTGTTTTGATAGGATTGCCCATTAGGTCGAGTATTTCGTCGGTGACTCTATCTAGAGCGTTGACAACTCTTGGCGACCACACACTCTGAATGAGATATTTTTCGTAGCGATTCCAGTAATAAGGATCAATTTCTGGTTTTCGTGCAAATAGCCACGGCTGGTGATCTTCAACAATAGCAGTACCAGTATCCATGTTGATGCTTAGTCGTGTATGAAGTTTTCGAAGAACTGTACTGGCTTCCTCTTCTGAGATAGGAAACATAAGCCGAAATCCCTGGACAAGTTTCAGAATATCTTCTTCTGTAGGCAATTGATTCGGCCGAATAGTGGTTACCACCAGATTTTCAATCATCTGTTCATTCTCGGTAGGCATTTGACAGCTCCTTTAAAATGGATTCTGTGATTATAGGATATTGACAAAAAGGGTCTATGAAAGCAAGGCCTTCCAAGAGACTTGTTTTACCTCCCTCAACGGCTTCTGCAGTTTCAAGAAGAAAAAGTGCTAATTCTGTTAGTCTTTCTTTTAAACCTATTTCCGTAAATTTCCTCGGGCGATCAGACGCCATATCTGCATATAAGGCATCTGCCGGAAAAGTACTTTCGATTGTATCCAAAAAGAGATCAAGCATTTTTCTGTTGTCTACATCCAGTCCGGCTCTGAACGCTTTCATAATGGGATGTTCCCTGTTTATAACGTAACTGATACCATCTCTGCCTTCGAAGCGGTTCCAGGAATGGATTAGGTTGTCAGTCTTGGTTATGCGGCCTCGATAGGTGTATACTCTATGACTTGTTCCAACAATTTTATTAATTATCCGGCTGAGATTTCGTCTTACTTCCTCCGGCGGATAAGCTGTTGATTTTTTTATGTCGAGGGTCCACAAATGATCGAGGGCATTCGGGATGTTTACGCTTACACGGGCCAGCTTTGAAAGCTCCGCCCGTTTCGTTAATCGAAACCATGTTCCCCATGTAATCAAGCGATGATTGCGATATACGTAGAACCCTTGATTGTGTCGAAGACCTTCCTCTCCGCCAGCAGTGCGTAATTCATCAGGTGAAAGCTTACTTATATGAGGCAAAATGTAAGCTTTTATTAAAACATTATGATTTTCAACCATTATCAGTTCTTCTTGAAGAACTTGCGTAGCAGAATGCTTGGAAAAAAACGGATCAAATGCAGATACATAATTCTCATTCATGCGAATCTCAATCTTGTTTTGGTTTGTTTCGCCAGAAAGGTATTTGTGGAATACCAAGGCAAGATGTAGTCGTGCTATATCCATTTTCCCTGAAAGTGCATCCTGTATATTACGTTCACCGACTGCCACCCGGTCAAGCTTCTGCCATAGCACAATTGTACCATGACCTTGTGCTTTTAGACTTTTTACAAATGGCAACTGTTCAATTTCATCACCCTCGGGCACATATAGGACCCAGTCATCGCGTGCCGCGATAAGATCAATGTCCCAACATCGTGCTGACAGTTGGCCTCCTTTCAGGCTGATAACGGTGAGTTTCCGACATTGTGAAAGAGAAGCAGTCTTCAAGCCTAGACCAAACCGACCAAGATCATTTACGGCTCTCACTTCTCCAGGATCACGGTTTCCATGCCTCATAGCTTCAGTGAGTTCGCTTGGTGTCATACCAATGCCATCGTCAAAAATTAAAATATATGGATCATCATGTGGTGAATATCGCACATGAATTTGCTTTGCACCTGCGGATATGCTGTTGTCCATAACATCAGCAATGGCTGATTCAAGCGAATAACCGGCAGACCTTAGAGATTCTATTAGTGCCGGAGCATATGGTGCGATCACTAATTCGGACATGTTACCATCCCCCTCGGTGTTATGTCGAGTTGTATAGCATTCCAAGAAGCTCTGCCATACTCTGACCTATTTGTCTCGCAAGTAGTGGTGGAACAGCATTTCCAACCTGCGTATATTGTGATGTTCTGTTGCCTTCAAAAAAATAATTATCAGGAAAGGTTTGCAGCCTCGCTGCCTCTCGTACCGTCAGGCTTCTGCATTGCGTGGTATCTGGATGGATGAAGTAATGGCCGTCCTTGCTTATATGCGATACAACCGTAGTAGAAGGCTTGTCTTCCAGTTGAACCCTGAACCTGTCGGTAAAAAGTTTCCCAGCTGCTGCATCTTCCACATTGTGATGTGCCGGTCTCAAGTAGTACGGAAAGTCAGCTATACGAGGAAAAGTTTTTCTGGCTTTGGCATAGCAGGATGCATACAAATATCTGAACAAATCCTGACGGATATGAGATCTTGCTGAATGATTAGAATACCCTTTTAGACGTTCATCCATGAACCACCAAGCATATTCCTTGAGCCAGACCGATGGGTGCCCGCCTAATTCTATCGGAATAAACTCTCCCCCTAAAGTCAAATGATCCCGGCTGATACAGCCCATCTCAATTTCTTTCCGCACATCTTCTGGCATGGGTTCAAGTCTGCCTGTGTTCTTTGAAAATTCTTCCAATATCCCAGACCATACGGCAAAACTGTCGAGTTCTTTTGATATGCCACTACGGATCCTCGGCAAATCTAAAATAGCATCCCCAACGGTTACGGTGGTCTGTCTTTCGTAGAGTGGTTCCGGTTTGACATCAAGATCACTTCTAACCCCGACAACAATTACACGATGCCGCCTTTGCGGGATATTATGTTTTTCTGCATGAATTACAAAATCACCCGGTTGAGCCTTCTGTGCATACGGGTTCAGAGTATATAACCGATACCCTTTCTGGCTGTCATTGTGTCCGGCTAAAGACAGGTCATGAAGTATCTTCTCAAATATAGCCTCGCCATTAACCCGCGATGAAAGAATCCCTTTTACATTCTCCATCACGAATACGGGAGGGCGATGTGTCGTGAGAGTCCTGAGATACTCCTTATAAAGATAGTGTCGAGGATCATTTTCGTACTTGGATGGGTCTGACCCGCGCATCCGGGAACGACCCACTATAGAATATGCCTGACAGGGCGGGCCACCGATGAGAACCCATAATTGCTCTCCATCCAAAGCTTCCTTAATCCGTTCGTCTATCTCTAAGGCATGTTCCTTGGCGAGTTCAAACCGCCATGCTTCTTTTTGCGCGGCTTTGGCCTCACGTTCATTCCGACTAAACAATTCCTCTTTTGTTATGCCTTCCCTGCGGATATACCGATAATAATCCTCCGGTACTTTTCCGTCCGGAAACTGCCTGAAGAAGCTTCTCAGTTCCAGTGTTTTATGGGCAAAATGATCCTTCTCTATAGAGAGATGTATCTTGAATACAGGATTACCATTCTGATCCCTTAATGAAGAAAATCCCTCGCCGAGGCCTCCCGGACCGGCAAATAAGTCAATAACTGGTATGCTCATATAGTCTTATACCAAAGTGTTTGCCATAAATCTGGACAATGGGAGTATTCTTCAACCGATAACTCCCCGCCAGTGATTGGAAATACTTTGCCGAATCCGAAATACAGTGAATAGTCGTTAGTGGATAGTGAATAGCCAAACCCCATAAAACCCCCGCGCCGAGTGAAAAAACAGTGAATAGTCGTTAGTTAACAGTAAATAGTTAAGAACATTTAAAACCTCGCTGCCAAATGGCCCCATATGCTCTGAAACTTTGATTTGAATAATTTATTTTCCTATTTTTTTCAAGGGATTGCAAATGATATGAGCCTATATTACTTATTACCACGTTTCCACAAGCTTTTTTTATTGAGCCTTTTTCAATTTAATCTTTTTAGGGGGCATCTTGTTAATTCGAATGCCTAACAATATCATATAAACTCCTATCTGTCTTCACTTGGCTCACTTTTTCCCACTCGATCTCATTCAATTATTCTTATTGATAAGGTTTACAATTACCCTTATCATCACATCTTTCTCTTCAGGCCTGCTTTCGGCAATCATAAGCGTAAGGGCTACAAGAGCATTATCGCCTATCCTTTTGCTGCCATCCTGTCGGTAGAGAATACCGTTGGCATCAAGAAACCATAGAAAGAGAGACGCCGCGATCCGTTTATTCCCATCGACAAAAGAATGATTTTTAACCACAAAATATAGTAGATGGGCGGCCTTTTCTTCAATACTGGGATATACTTCTTTACCTTCAAAGGTTTGATAGATGGCACCGATAGAACTTTGGAAGGATTCGTCTTTTTCACGACCAAAGAGGTGGCTGCCATTAATGCCCGATGTTGTTGCAAGCCTATCCACGGCTTTTCGTGCCGCTTCATAGGTGATTATAAAACATGTCTGTTCTGTGGTATCGCCTATGGCAAGTCTGCTGTAATCATAATCGTCAAGGAGTCTTAGAGCCAGAGAATAATCGCTTACCACTTTGAGAAGGCCCTCTGCTTCCTGTCCGGCCAATTGTCGTTCTTCCACAATACGGCCAAGAAGGTCAATGGTTTGCTGAAGTTCCCGGAGGCGCTCGTTTTGTTCTTTCAGGCGTTTTTCATTGATTGTATAGCCTTTGATAATATGGTCCTTGAGAACCTGAGTTGCCCAGATGCGGAATTGGGTACCCCGTCTTGAATTGACTCTATAACCCACTGAAATAATCATGTCCAGGTTATAAAGGTCCATTATGCGGGTTTTATTGTCAGCCGCAACCTGTGCATTTTTTGCACAGGTTGAATCGGGCGACAACTCCTCATTCTTGTAGATATTGCGAATATGCTTAACAATAACGGAACGATCCCTTTCAAAGAGTACACCCATTTGATGGGCATCCAGCCAGATCGTCTCCTGTTCAAGCCGGACTTCCAGTTTTGCACTGCCGTCTTCTGTTTTATAAAAGAGGATTTCGCCCCTGGATTTGTCCGTCATCAGTTAGACTTTCTGCCTCTGTAGTTTTTATGGCTATAATCTTGACGTGTTCTCATAATCTATCTATTAAACAACATTGTATGACGGAAAATCGGGACATCCTTCAAAACTCCAATGCCTCACCGGCAACCAGTTTGAAATGCCGTGCCGAATTTAAAATACAGTGAATAGTCGTTAGTGGATAGTGAATAGCCAAACCCCATAAAACCCCCGTGCTGAGCGAAAATACAGTGAATAGTGTTAGTGCACGGTTTAATCCCGCTTTATGCGGGACATAGTGAATAGTTAAGAACATTTAAAACCTCAATGCAAAATGGCACTAAATGCAACCTTATGAACCGTAACATTGTAGTTGAATAATTTATTTTCCTCTTTTTTCCAAGGGATTGCAAATAGTTTTCTGCTTCAACGGGTAATTCTGTTCTTTTCGTCTCGTCATCAAATTAAAATCTTTTAGCCTAAAAGTTCATCCAAATGAGGTTTTATTTAAATGTTAAATCGATTTTCTTGGAATATCAGATACATTGTGAGATAATAAAAGAATAGAGAAGCGAATGGAGGTATGCTATATGAGACAGGTTGTTGTTTATCCTGGAGAGGATGGCTGGTGGGTTGCTGAATGTCCAAGCTTACCAGGTTGTATAAGTCAGGGCAAGACAAAAGAAGAAGCCATAGAAAATGCCAAAGAGGCAATTCAAGGCTATATATCTGCGCTTAAAGAAGATAATTTTGCCGTTCCCGAAGATAGATTTGATGCCTTACTTGTTGCGGTATGAGTAATCTGCCAAGAATCTCCGGACGTGAATGCGTCAAAGCACTAAACAAGGCCGGATTCTATTTTAAGAGACAAGAGGGAAGTCATATTGTCTTAAGAAGAGATAATCCTTTTGGGCAGATAGTTGTACCTGACCATAAGGAACTTGACAGAGGAACGCTTAGGGCAATCATAAGATCCGCAGGTCTTGGTATTGATGAATTCAATAGAATGCTATAAACAAGAAAGGTAGTGTCATCAACGCTATATATTACTTTATAGTCTCCTGATCTGATTCTGAAATAATTTGTTTCTCTAAGTTTTTTAGAACCGACTGGCTTCGGGTTATTTTCCAGGGAGAGTATCTTGTTTCGAATCTTGTCCTGTTCAGCTTGTGGCAATCGAAGAAATTCTTTTTCGGCCCCATTTTTTGATATTAAACCAAAAATATCATGCAGCCTGCGCCGGATAGAGGTCCGGGAATAGATACCCTGCCACAAAGGTCGGGAAGGCTATCCTCACCAACCCCTTCGGTGTATCGGAAACCAGTAACCCTTCATTCAGCAACTGTCCCAGCAGCATCCTCCCTGTCCGTTCCGCCATACCAGAGACCCGGATCATGTCCCCCCTGGTTGCCTCGCCTCGCAGAAGGGCTTCCTGCAGCATGTACGCAGCCTCCGTCTTAAGCATAGGATTCCCAGGCTTTGGTGCTGGAGCAACCTTAGCTCCCCGCAACTGTACATACCCTTTTATCCTTTCGAGTAGTCCGTCCAACTTCAGTATATTATTCATATAATCGATCTGATCCAGACAAATATCAAAGAAGAATCTGCAAAACTTCACCAGTCCCTCATTGGACAGATTTCCTCTGCCGTCGTAATCGTTACGTCGCGATGCGTCCGCCCAGGTCAGCGCCGCCATATAGTCATCGCGGCGTCGCGCAAGTCCCCGGCTCACATTCCACAAACCGTATCCTGGAAGAGGGAGTCTCCGGAAACATGCGTCCGTGTAAAGCCTTGCCACCCGGCCATTGCCATCGAGGAAGGGGTGAATCCACATAAGGCGGTGATGAGAGGCAGCAGCAGCTATTATGGGCATAATACCGTGGCAGGTTCCGCTTTTATAAAAACCGGCAAAACGTTCCAGAAACTCCGGCAAAGATTGGGCCAGGGGGCCGACATGCCGGGCAACCTGAATCTCCCGCTGCCGCAGCTCCCCACCGGCTACTTTCAGCACCTCGCCATTTTCTTCGTCTTTCATCAGGCACAATTCCTCGGGAAGCCGGTTATAAAAAATTCTATGTATCATGCAGAGAAAATCCGTACCCGCCACGTTAAGTTCAGGTTTGTCCTGAAGAAGCGCCTCGATTTTGCGCTGACAATCGATATGGGCAAGACTTTCAATTTGCAGGTCCCGTTTGACAGGATCACCAGCATAATCGTTCCGCATTGCCCGCTCGATGTCAACAGGATGAGTGCTGTGTCCCTCGATAAGATTAGAGTAATAGCTGTTAACGAGCCGCAGCAATTCAGCTATCGGCCTCTGACTCAAAGGATGCAGTTGGCCTCCCAAAGCTGCGGACCGTGCGATGATTTCCCGGGCCATATCTTCGAGACCAGTATCTCCGGATGGGAGCAAAGGTTCCATTTGGGATATTCTGTCGTACATATTGCCTATCCTGATGCCGAAGTAATATACTACATAGATATATATCAGCAAAGGATATTTATGTCAACTAAAAGAATAAATATGATACTTTCTGCCGATTGTATTGCCGATTATATTTACCAGTTAAACGATTTCCTCAATCGGAGTGGTCAAGGTCACTGAGCGTAAAAGCACCGGATTTATTCTCAATTTCTTATTATTTTTTAATGATAAAAAAAGAATAACCGCCGGCCTCCCTGCCTGATGGCTACCCTGTTCCCAAACTTTTCGGGAATCCACTTCTCTAAAAGTCTACAAGAAGATGATACAGATTCTGAAAATGGCCTTCTTCGGTTTTGAAGAAGGCCATTTATCACTAATACTATTGCAAAACTTTCTGTAACTATTCCAGAACTTTTTGAAACCATTCCAAAACTTTCTGAAATCCGACATAATAGATACCTGCACCTTATCTCTTCAGGTTCATAAGCTCCTGGAGCACTTCATCAGTTGTTGTAATTACCCGTGAGTTTGCCTGGAACCCTCTTTGAGCTACTATCATCTTTACGAACTCCGTCGCAAGATCTACATTCGACTGTTCAAGGGAGTTAGGATTTATCTTGCCGAGGCCTCCACTGCCAGCAGCACTTGTATATGCCGGACCTGAATCAAGAGTTTCCGAAAACAAATTGCCGCCTTCTCTCCTCAATGCCTGCGTATTGTTAAAGTTAGCAAGCGTAATCTGGTAAAGGTCAAGTATCTGCCCATTAGAGTAATGGCCTGAAATTATCCCTTCTGCGCTTACTGTTACATTTGTCAATACACCGGGAGGATAACCGTCCTGTGTCTGAAAATTTGTCGTAGACGCAATAGGATACTGAGTTGATGTACCGCCGCCGGAATCTGAACCAAAGACCAGTTCTATGTCTTGAGCTTGAACAGCCCCCTGAGAGAAATTAAAGGAAACCGTCACAGGATCCCCTCCGGCAATTAGTGTACCGTTGTTGTTAAAGGTCAGCGTACCCCAATCCGCCAATGTATCCACACCTGTTACCGAATCAGCTGAATCCAGAACAGCCGCCCATTCCCATACGCTTTGGTCCGTAGTTGTTTCATATGCCTTTCTGAAATATACATTCACAACATGACCCTGACCAAGCGAATCATATGCCGTAATGGATGAGGAATAGTTGGATGTTGAAGTCGGGTTCTGTGAAGCACTCAAATAATCATATTGAAATCCGGATATACTAAAAGTCTGGGCAGTACCATCAGCTCCCAATGCTGCTGCCGTTGTAAAATCCAGTCCCGAACCTCCAAAATCCGTGTAGGGTAAGCCAGCCGCTACAGTGTCTGAATATGTTTCCGTAGTTCCTGTTAATCCCCCTTCAGGGTCTTTGTCTGCTACAACAATTGTCAATACTCTGTTTAAGCCTACTGTACTCATAGTTGCAGTATAATCACCAACCCTCGGGTATGTACCTTCACTCCCGGAAATGGTTGAAATAGACGTGCCTGCTCCGCCAAGAGCACTTATGGTGCCTTTCCAGTCTGCATCAGACTGGAGGTTTAAAGCCATGCCGATCAATTCGGTTGCCCTTGGCTTGCTTGGTTCAGGTGAAATTACTATGTCCTTATCCACGCCGCTCGGTGCGTTTGTTGTCCTGTCTATTTCCCTCCCTTGCAGAATATATCCTGCCGGGTTGGTCATATCACCTTCCTTGTCAAATCTGAACTGGCCTGCCCTTGTGTAATATGTCGAAGAATCATCGGCTGAGTTGACTAAAAAGAAACCCTGCCCGCCTATGGCCAGGTCTGTAGCCTCACTTGTAGTTTCAAATGATCCCTGGGCAAACAACGTATCGACCGAGCTCAACGCGGTGCCCCTACCAACCTGGCTTGTACCCGAAGCGCCATTGATAGACTGGTACAACACATCCTCAAACGTGGCCCTGGCGCTTTTATAGCCGACAGTATTCACATTTGCAATATTGTTGCCGACGACATTAATAGATTGTGTGTTGGACATCAGACCGCTGATACCTGAAAAGAATGAACTCAGCATGTTAATACCTCCTATTCTTTAATTTGCTTAACTGTACTTACCGAATAACTTTCTCCGCTGTTTACAACAAGAAGAGGCGTTCCGCTTGTCGACACATCCAGTGCTTTTACAATTTTATATACACTCGGTGTGCAGCCTATAGATTTATTGTTTTTGTATGCCATGGATGACATGGTCACAGTATCATTACCATCATAAGTGTACACAAGAGCTTCTCCCTTATTGATGCTCACCTCTTTTAAGGAACCATCAGTTGCGCTTTTTAATGTCAAAACTACCTTATCGAAATCACCGGATGGAGTTAAATAAACCTGATCTCCCTTTGCAAGCACATTGCTGTTTACGTTTATTTTTTTACCTATTGTCGAAATCCACTGGGTCGCACTGCCTTTTTCCATTGTTGTTTTCATCGTATCAAGCGAACTTGCTATGTTCTGCAACTGTTCTACCGAAGTAATCTGCGCAAGCTGGCTCATAAATTGATCTGCTTTCATGGGGTCTAAGGGATCCTGGTATTTCATCTGTGAAACAAGAAGATTCAGGAAAGCATTTTTGTCGATTGTAGTCGCTTTTGATGTTGTCGCTGATCCTGTTGTTGATGCTGTTGTTGCACCACTCACTGCCTGTACTACTGCCATTATGCACCCCCTTGTACTGATGCTTCTAAGAATTCTATAAAATCATCCTGTTTTGCCTTTTCTTTGGAATTCCTCTGATTTTCCTGTCTCGCTTCTCTTCTCTCAAAACTGCCGTTGCCATCAGGATCAACAAAAATATTTGTATATATATTCTTTTCTTCCAGGTTATGGATGATATCATTCTTCTGAGTTTGTAATATGTTTATAAGGTTTCCGTTTGTTGTCTTGACATCGACCATAACCCTTTGTCCATCGTTTTTCAGCCCAACCAATAACGTGTCATTATCATTGATTTTTAACCTGACAATCATATCCATGGATTGGCTTTTGGTTGAGTACTGTTCAACAATTTTCTCTATTTTTTCTGTCATAACGGATGAGAATAAGGTTTCCTTCACAATTTTATTGCTCTGCGCTTCCCTGACAAGTGCGTTGTCAAAATTGTCCTGTTTTGAAAAAGACATATAATCATCATCTTTAGATACTAATTTCAGATCCTTGCTCTGTATATCCGTAAAATCCTTTTCCCGGGTTATTGCTGACTCATCGAACTTTTTTTCCACTTGAGCAAATAATGCCTGGGTACTGTTATCTTTGCTTCCGGAATACCCGGCATTCAAATCAGCCTTCTGGTATTTCGCAAAAAATGCTTCTTTGCTGCTGTTTTTTCCCTGATTTAAAGCATTGGCAATGTTTCTCGCTAAAACTTCGATGTTGTCCTGCACATCACTGCTCACTTCAATAAGCGGCTTTTTTTGATTGCTTGCTGATAATATTTTTTCTCTGCTCAATATATTGTTTATAAAAATCCTTTCTTCTAATGAAGAAGTATCAGAATCATCACTTTTTGCATCCTTATTGAGGGTTTGGTCTTTGTTAAAATACACATTATTTATAACCGGCATAGCTGCAATGCTCTCCGGTAACTGCTGCGACACGGATTTTTCGGTCTCGCCCTTTAATGTGATTTTAGACAATCCGTCAAACAAAAATTTTACGTCCTTTCCTTCCCTGAGGCTTTCGTTTATGTTTTCAGCAGATATTGAATTATCATCAGAGAGGTTTTCTCCGACAGTTTCAGCAATATCGGGATCACCATATTTTTTGCTTAGTGTTTGAGAAATATTGTTAAGAAGAAGCAGCAAGGCTTGAACTTGTGCCATCTCCATTCCGGTAACATCAATATCGACAGTATTTTTATCATCGGCTTCGCTGCCGTCACCTCCTCCATTCAATTGTTGCTGCGAAGGATCGCCGCTGACAATACCTGCGTCTTTTCCTGTCTGTGTATTGGAGATATTCTGTAATAAACCCAGAAGTAACGGGTATATATACTGTATGCAAGGCTGTTGGGAAACAATACTGTTTCCCATCCCCATTACATCCTCTTTTAAACAACCGGCATTCATAATGTTATTAAGGACACTCATAAAATTTTTAGAGTCTCCTTCCAGAGAAGCCGCTTGTCCATCAGACTGATTCATATTTACCGAACCGTTGAATCCCGTAAACATATTATTAATAAGTAGATTTTCCATACCCATTTATATAACAATATTCGTGCCATAACTAATTTTCTAATTATTTTATTGGGTTGTATGTTTTGAGTGTATTTTTACCGGGAATATTGGTGGAAAATTATTCCCTGGAGGGAAATTATTTCCTATTTTCTCTCATCTCTTGAGGCCAGTTCATCAAGCATTTTCTGTTCTTTTCTGTTTTCTGATTTTTTGATGATTTTTAATTCTTTTGATTTCAATGTCTCAAGCATTTTTATTTCTTTTATCATCTCAAGAAGCTCCGTCCTCAAAGCATTCTCCTCGGCTCTCAGCTTCTCTCTATTGTTGATCATCTCAAGCTTTTTATTTTCAAGAAATATTACATATTCCTTTATTACATAGATATCATTGCCATTCATTAATGTTCCGGTTATTTTATTATAATTCAGTTCAATATCACTATCTGTATCATTGATGTCATTTGTTATTTTATTTATCCCGGCAATAACGGCTTCCATTTCCTTTTTCTTATCATCCAGCATTTTCTCTTTTATTTCTATGATTCTTTCAATCCTGAGTTTAGGCATGATAAAGAGGGTGAATAGTGTGCGGTTTAATCCCGCTTAATGCGGGACATAGTGAATAGTGAATATCCGGAGTTGGCCGCAGGCTGGTGCCGCGCAGAGTAGGAATTAATTGTGAACTTCTATACATAAAACAATATCTTCATACTGTTAAATGCATCTTCCAGAGTAACTTTTTGATCCACCGTCTGGGCAAGAAAGGCCCTTGCTTTCTCTATCATAGATATTGCATAGTCAATTCTTTTGTTGCTTCCGGGATTGTATGCTCCGATATTGATTAAATCCTCTGCTCTTTCATACTCTGATAATATCTCTACTATTTTGCTTGAATATTCTATCTGCTCCTTTGATACAATATCTTTCATTGTTCTGCTGATACTCTTTAAAACATCAACAGGCGGATAGTGATTCATATCCGCAAGCCTTCTTGAAAGAACAACATGGCCATCCAGAATTGATCTTGACGAATCCGCAATCGGGTCATCAAGGTCATCCCCTTCAACAAGGACTGTATATATTGCCGTCATGGTACCCTCTTCTTCACCATTGCCTGACCTTTCAAGAAGTTTTGCCAGAAGAGAAAAAACACTCGGCGTATAGCCTTTTGATGTCGGGGGTTCACCAATGGCAAGTCCGACTTCCCTTTGCGCCATGCCAAAGCGTGTCAGGGAGTCCATCATTAAAAGCACATCGTTATCTTTATCCCTGAAATATTCCGCAATAGCAATCGTTAAAAAAGCACCTCTTACTCTTATTAATGGAGGCTGATCCGAGGTTGCAACGATAACAACAGAGCGTTCAAGTCCTTCTCCGAGGTCTCTTTCTATGAATTCCCTAACCTCTCTGCCTCGCTCTCCTATAAGCCCTATCACATTAACATCCGCCTCTGTATGCCTCGCTATCATACCGAGAAGAACGCTTTTACCCACACCGGAACCGGCAAATATACCCAGTCTCTGTCCTTTTCCGCATGTTAAAAGCCCGTTCATACTGCGTATCCCGAGATCAAGCGGTTCAGTAATCCTTTTTTTCTTCATAGGATTTACCGTTTCCCTGTATACGGGAATCACGTCAGAACAGTTTATAGGGCCTTTGCCGTCAATCGGATTCCCGAGGCCATCTATAACCCTTCCGAGAAGCCCTTGACCTGCAAATGTGTTCACAGCCCGCTTTCTTGAAAGTATCTTTGAACCTATGCCCACACCTCTTAAGTCGCCAAGAGGCATAAGCAGGGTCTTCCCGTCTTTAAAACCAACAACCTCAGCGTCAATCGGCACGGTTCCGTCCACCGGATAAATAAGTGCGGCGTCCCCAACCGATGATATCGGGCCTTTTCCTTCAATTACAAGCCCTACAACCTGGTTTACTTTACCGTATACTTTATAAGGATAAAAATCTGTGAGCACTTCCCGAACGGCAAGTGCTTTCTCATCTATCTGCATATCCATTACAAAACTCTTTTTTCAACTCTTCTATCTGCGTGGCAATAGTTCCATCGATATCGCCAAAGTTGGTTTCAATAATAAAACCCGGGTCCTTTAAAGTATCATCCGGTACAATTTTCAAAGGATATATTCGATCTTCAGATATATGCTGGACATCTTCCCTTCTCATTCTGATGGTTATTCCACTCTTTTCTTCACAAATTTCCAGGGCTTTTCTCGCCATATTCAGAACTATCTCTCTGTTTTCATGACATTCTTTTAAAACAATTCCCTCTGCAAACACCAGCGCCAGCTCAACTGAAAGTTTTTCAGCTTTTTTAAAAAGCTCTTCCTTAAGCAATGTCAACGCGGCGATATCTCCATTGAGTCTCTTTACAAGAGGTTCGACCTTTTTCATACCCATTTCATATCCTGATTTTTCCCCTTGAATATATGCATCTTCAAAGACCTTTCTTGCCTCATTTTCAATATCTGCAGCATTATCTTGCATCTGTTGTAATTCAATGTCTAAGGATGTAGGATTATTAGAATTATTAAAAAAAGATACAAACTCATGGCTGCCGTCTTTAGATTCATATTTATCAACAAAATTATTCAAGGTAAAAGGTTTAACCATCTCAAACAAACCTTTCATTTCCTCTTGATATTATTATCTTTCCTTCACCGTCAAGCTTTTTGGCAGTCATCGCAATCCTCACCTGTGCCTGCTCAACATCCGATAACCTTACAGGTCCCATTGATTCAATATCTTCCTTAAGCATAGTAGCAGCCCTTTCAGACATATTTGTAAATATTTTCCCTCTTATACCTTCGGACGCGCCCTTCAAGGCAATTGACAGATCTTCTGAGGATATCTCTTTTAAAATAACCTGAATGCTCTTGTCATCAAGCTGGACAAGGTCTTCAAAGGTAAACATCAATTGTTTTATTTTATCGGCAAGCTCAGGGTTCAATTCTTCAATCCTGCCCAAAAGATCGCCTTCAAGCGTCTTGTCCATTTGGTTAAGAATGTTTGCTACTACATCTACTCCACCTAGCTGTTTCCCCTCTGCAAAACCCACGGATTCCAATTGCTCCCGTAAAACATTTTCAATTTCAAGCAGAACCTGCTTGTCTACTCTCTCCAGATGCGCCATGCGCATCATAACTTCGCTTTGTATTGTTTCGGGTAGTACGGCTATAGCTTCACATGCCTTCTTTGAATTTAATATAGACAAGATAAGGGCAACTGTTTGAGGATGCTCCCCGCGTATTGTATTTGCAAGCGCTCTGGGATCACAAGTTCTCAAAAATTCACCGGGAACTCCGCCTTTAGATTCCATTGACTCAATAAACATTTCTGCCTTTTCATCACCAAGACTTTGCTTTACAAGAGATTTGAATTTATTTTCACCATCTACTACTGAGCCGTTTTTATCAAGTTTTTTTATAAATTCATCATGAACCAGTCTCACAATCTCATCCGGAATAGACTTTAATCTGGATATTTCCTGTCCGATAGCTGCAATTTCAACTTCGTCAAGCTCTTTGATTACTTCTTTCGAAAGCTCTTCATCCATAGTCAAAAGCAGTACTGCTGCCTTCCTTAATCCGTTTATATCGGCAAGGTTCATAATTATGTTCCTTCCTTGACCCATTCCTTAATGATAGATTTGACAAATTCCTTGTCCTTCATTGCACTGACAAGGGCCGGCTGCGGTTTAACAGCACCTGCTACTGCCGCCTCCGTGTTTTCGGCTGTTGCACCTCCGCCACTGCCTATATACATATCTTTAACACCTTTGACCTGCTTCAAAGGTGTTGATCTGCCGCCCTTGCTTTTTAATAAACCGATAACAGGCTTTATTACAAAAAAGAGTATCGATACGAAGATGATAATATAAAAGACATACTGGCCAATATTATACATCAATTCTTTTCTTTCGGCTTTTTCAAGAAGCCCTTTTTCATCAGCAAGGTTTTCTGTCTCAAAGGGCACACTCACAACCTCTATCTTATCTCCCCTTGCTTCATCGTAACCTACTGCGCGAACAACAAGATTTTTTATATCATTCAATTCTTTCTGCGACCTGGGGACATATTTCAATTCTTCTTTTTGCCCTTTTACTTTTTCATATTTGCCGTCAACCACTATTGCAAGAGACATCTTTTTAATATCACCAAAAGGTTCAATAATTTTACTTACAGTTTTGCTAACTTCATATGTGGTATGTGTCTCTTCTCTTTCTGATTCACTTTCCCTTGCCGGCGATTCCTGTTTTTCCCTGCCCATGTCTTTTTTTGTCAAATTCTGTATATTTGATGCAACTCCCGGCACACCTCCTGCTTTTGATGACTTGCCGGCATTTATTTCCCTGCTCTTCTTTTCTACCGTTCTAACAGCTTTATCCGGCATATACTCTTCTTCAACTTTTTCCACCTTTCTCAGGTTAAGCTCCACGCTTGCTCTCACTATAGATTTGCTTGTAGATAAAAATTTGTCGAGCATCGATTGTATGGACTCTTCCACTTTTCTTTCCAGGTTTTTCTGCAGCTCATATTGCTGTGTACTGGCAACAAAAGGTGAACCTGCATCCCCGCCCTTATAAAGGATCTTTCCTGAAGAGTCTATTAATGCTACATTTTCAGGTTTGAGATTCTCAACACTGCCTGCAACAAGTTGGACAATACCCATGGTTTGATCTTTAGTTAATATTTTTCCGGGTTTAAGCTTTAAAAATACGGAAGCAGTAACATCTTTTTCCCTGTCGGTAAAAAGCGTCTTTTCCGGAATGGCAATGTGTACACGCGATGCCTTCACTTCGGGCATCTGATTTATCGTCCTCGATAACTCTCCCTGAACTGCCCTTTTATAATTAATGTTCTGCATAAATTCAGTCATTCCGTAATTTGTCTTATCGAAGAGTTCAAATCCAACTCCGCTGCCTCCGGGTAACGCATTTTGTGAAGCAAGCAAAAGTCTCACATCATATACCTTATCTTTCGGCACATATATGCTTGTTCCGCCAAGTCCCAGTTTATAAGTGACTTTCTGCTCTTTTAATTTTGTCACGATCATCGATGCATCTTCGGTTGAAAGACCTGAGAACAGGGTCTGATAATTTTCTTTCTGAATTAACGATAATCCAAGAATAGAGCCGCCGATTACGGCTACAAAAATAAATACATAGGCATAGAGCTTGTTTTTCGGAGTGGTTTTTATATAATTTTTTGCATTGTTTAGAAACAATTCTGCCGCTGCCATAATTACACCTGCATTCTCATAATCTCTTCATATGCACTGATAATCTTATTCCTTATCTGCATCATCATCTGGAAGGACAGGTCAGCTTTTTCGACTGCAATCATTGTATTGTGAATATCCTGAGTTTGCATTGTTGCAAGCTTTTGGACTTCGTTGTCAGCTTCTTTTTCCAATTCACCTACTTTATTTATAGAATCTTTAAGAACGTCAACGAATGATGTTGTCCCTGTAACTTTTGCAGCACCGGTGCTTCCGGTAAAGCTGGGCAGGTTTAACGTTTCAATCTTCATTTATGCCTCCTACTTACCTATATCAAGCGTTTTTATGAACATCTCTTTTGTCGTGTTAATCACATTTACATTCGCTTCGTATGCCCTCGTAGCCGATATCATGTCTGCCATTTCTTCCATAAGGTTTACGTTGGGAAATGTCACATACCCTTCCTTATCAGCATCAGGATGACCAGGGTCATAAACCCTTTCAAAAGGTTTGTTGCTTTTAACAATTTTGTCAACCTTCACCCCTTCAATCCTTTCTGAAAGTATTTTTCCAAACTCTTTTGTTTCAGAAACCTCACTTGTCCCAAAGACAACTTCTTTCTTTACAAAGGGACCGCCTTCATCCGTTCGTGTTGTATGTATATTGGCAAGATTTGAGGCAATTACTTCCATCCTTATCCTCTGGGATTTCAAACCCGATGCACTGACTTTTAACATATCAAGGATACCCATGTTTTACCCCCTTACCCAAAAGCAGTTTTGAGTTTTGAGTTCTAAATTATTAATAAAAATAAAACCAAGATTCGCTGTAGAATACATTAATTGCCTCGCATGTAACTCAAAATTTGTTTTCAATTTACCTTCTTCCCTCATTAATCATGTATCTCATCATAGAAAACTTTTTTGTAACAAGCTGAATAAGCGAATTGTACATCATGCTGTTTTCCGTCATCTTTATCATTTGATTTTCAAAATTCACCGTATTGCCATCCATGCTGTTGCCGCCTTCATCTCCTGCATTTTCTTTCACTTCAATATCTTTCTGGCCAAGAGTCTTCTTCTGTATCTCGTTAAAAAAATTAATATCTTTTTCCTTATAATTAGGAGTATCGGCGTTTGCTATGTTCCCTGCAATGACTTTGTGATAATAAGACCTGATTGTAAGAGCTCTTTCAATAAGATTTACGACATCCATAGTTTACTCCTTATCAGGGATATTAATCCCCAAGTCTCTGTATTCTTTTATTTTATTTCTTAATGTCCTCACTGTTATACCAAGCATTGAAGCTGCTTTTGTCCTGTTACCTTTATAAGATTTCAGAGCCTCAAGAATAAGATTCGTCTCCATTTCCTTTACAGAACCCTGAGAGATGTTTTTCACAATTGCCGTTTCCTGCAAATTCGTCAATTTAATAACAGAATAATTCGAAAGGATGCATGCCCTGGCAATATTATTTTCCAGCTCTCTCACATTGCCCTTCCAGCTGTTCTCCATTAAAAAAGTCATCGCTTCCTCATCAATTCGCATGTCAGTACCTTTAGAATGCTTACGCAAGAAATGCGCCACAAGTTCCGGGATGTCCTCTTTTCTGTCTCTAAGGGGCGGTACGATTATAGGAAATACATTAAGTCTGTAAAACAGATCTTCACGGAATTTACCTTCCTCAACAAGTTTATTTATGTTTCTGTTTGTTGTGGCAATAACCTTCACGTCAACCTTTTTTGGGTACTTTGAACCGACTATCTCTATTTCTCTCTCCTGTAAAACCCTTAACAATTTTGCCTGAAGTCTGAAATCCATTTCTGTGACTTCATCAAGCAATATCGTCCCCTTGTCCGCAACCTCAAATTTACCCATTTTTTTTGATATAGCGCCGGTAAAAGCCCCCTTTTCGTAACCAAAAAGCTCACTCTCAAGAAGATTTTCCGGCAATGCCGCACAATTTACAGCCACAAAAGCATTTTTTGACCTGTCGCTGTTTTCATGGATATACCTTGCTACCAGTTCTTTTCCCACTCCACTTTCACCAAGCACAAACACAGTAGTGTCTGATTTTGCCACCCTTTCTGCTTTAAGAAATACATCGCGCATTATTCTTGAAGAATAGACAATCTTCCCGCCATTAACACCAAGCGCACGTTTTACCACACTGTAAAGCGTCTCAGCATTAAAAGGCTTTTGAATGTAATCAAAAGCACCTTCTTTTATCACGCTAACTGCATCCTGGATCGTCCCGTATGCCGTTACAAGAATCACAGGCAGCAGAGGATTATCTTCTCTGATATGTTTCAGGAGGTCAATTCCGTTCATATGCGGCATTTTTACATCTGTTATGATAATATCGAAAATACGTTTTTTAATTTCATCAATTGCCCTCATTCCATCTTCTGCAAAGGAAACAGCATATCCCGCCTTTGACAGGGATTCCTTAAGAGCAAGTCTCATATGATAATCATCATCTACAACAAGTACATTCGTTTTCAAGTCTTATCCTTTGGAATATAAATAAAAAAAGATGCACCTGAACCCTCTGTTGATTCCACTTCAATATAACCACCATGGGCTTTTATAATATTATAGACAATATACAGTCCCAGACCGACGCCTTTGTCCTTTGTAGTAAAAAAAGGGTTGAAAATATTTCTTCTTACCTCTTCGCTCATACCAATACCGTTATCACTTATAGCAACAACAACGTATTTCTCTTCCTCTTTTATTTCTATCCTGATAAAACCCTGTGTTGTAACAGCTTCGATAGCATTGCTGATAAAATTCATTATCACAAGCTTCATCATATCGGGATCAAAATACGAGGGGCCGTCATAAGTGGAATTAAATTGAACTCCTATATTACGGCTCATGATGGAAACGCTCATAAAATCAAGGGTATCTTTTACAATTTCGCTGATTTTTTCAGGTCTTAATACAAGCGTTTTAGGTCTCGTATAGGAAAGTATGTTGTTAATGATCCGGTCAATAGTTTTAACTCCGAACTGCACATAATTTATATATTTTTTCTTTTCTTTTGTTTTTAGTTTTCCATTTGCAAGCATTGAAAGAAAAAGCTCCATACTTCCTAAAGGGTTTTTGATTTCATGGGCAATCCTTGCAGCCATTTCACCCATAGCCATCAATCTTTCATCTCTTTCGAGCCTTTCTTTCATCTTTTCAAATTCAGTTACGTCTTCAAATACAATAACCTCTTTTCCTACAAAACCGTTTGTTAATACCTCTTTTTTCCACCTGTAATAACCTTGGCCGTTTTTTATTTCACCAGCTTTTTGATCACCATTATTTAAACCACATAAGAATTTTTCAGAGCCCAGCATTTCTGCTTTTCTGTTTGAAAAAGATACAGATTTTCTATCAATAACGACAACCCCTACAGGCAGTGAATCGAGGATATTGTGCAGATATTCCTTTGCCTTTTCCAACTCCCTGTTTTTCTCTTCCACTTCCTGCTTTAAAAGTCCTATATGGCTTTCAAGCATATTATAGTAGTTTATCATTGAATCAGAGGCTTTAGAAAATTCTTGAAAAGCATTTTGAAGCAAGTTGGTTTCCGACGCAGGCATGATTAATTTAAATGCAAGATATATACCAATACATCAGCGGATAATGCATGATGGGAGAAAGGCATTGTATTACAAATTTTAAACAGAAAAAACCTTGTTAATTCATGACATTTAATTTTATTACACGAGTTGCTACAACTGACTGCCCTTCGTCATTATTTTGACATGAATGGGAAAATTATTCCATCTTGAGACGCTTCATTTTTTCAATAAGGGTGGTTCTATTCATGTTGAGCATCTGGGCGGCTTTGCTTTTAACCCCGTTTGTTTCCTGGAGAGCCTTAGCAATTATATTTTTCTCGAACTCTGATACAAGCGTATCATACCCCTTCTGAATATCTACCTGCCCGGGTTCATCTTCTATGCTCCAGAATTTTTCAGGCAAATCTTCTATGCCAATGCAGCCTTTCTTTTTTAAAACCACAATTCTTTCAACGATATTTTGGAGTTCCCGTACATTTCCGGGATATCCATAATTCATCAAAACATCCATTACTTCTTCTGAAAAACCTTCAATGCCTGCACCGTTTATAGTATTTGATTTTTCGAGGAAATAATTGAGTAAAAGAGGTATGTCCTGTCTTCTTTCCCTTAAGGGTGGTATTTGTATAGGAACAACACTCAAACGATAATACAGGTCTTCCCTGAATTTGCCTTCCCTTACAAGTTCCTCCAGATTTCTATTGGTAGCCGCAATAATCCGTAAATCAACCTTAATGGTTTTTGATCCGCCGATTCTTTCAAATGTTTTTTCTTGAAGTACGCGCAGAAGTTTTACCTGAAGATTAAAACTCATATCGCCTATTTCGTCAAGAAAGATGGTGCCGCCGTGAGCAAGCTCAAACCTACCGTACCTTGTATTCACTGCACCGGTAAAAGCGCCCTTCTCATAACCGAAAAGCTCACTTTCAAGCAAAGTTTCCGGGATAGCACCACAATTTACAACAACAAGAGGGTTATCCTTTTTCGATGAATTATAGTGTATCGCTTTTGCTACAAGCTCTTTACCGACACCGCTCTCGCCGGTAACCAATACGGTTGCACCTGTATCAGCAACTTTTTCAATAAGCTCAAACACTTTCTGTATGCCGAAGCTAATTCCAATAATGTTTTCAAACTTGTATTTATCCTTAAGGCAATTCCTTAATATTGTATTTTCCCGTATGATTTTACTTTCAGAGTATCGTCTTAAGAGGTTTGCCTTTAATGTCAATCCTTTCGGGATGTTCTCGTTTTTCAATAGTTTGTAATAGTATATTGCAGAATTAACGATTGCAAGAATCTCATCAAAGTTAAAGGGTTTCAGTATATAGTCAAAAGCACCGAACCTCATGGCACTTATAGCTGTCTCAAGACTACCATAACCCGTCATGACAATACCGAGAGTATCAAGGTATTCCTTCTGAATATAGTTTATCAACTGAAGTCCGTCTATCTTGGGCATCGAAAGATCGGTAATTAAAACATTGTAATTATTGTTCTTCAGAGCTGATAACGCCTGTTTGCTTTCCAAAAAAGGATCTACCGTATAACCGCTGTCTCGTAAAAACTCAGTCAGCATTTGCAGGATACTTGCTTCGTCCTCCACAACAATGATTTTACCTTTATCCATTTATTTCCTGCACTCTAATGTAATTAATTATTTAAAGCATTAAGGCAATTTCACATAGTATATACCTTTTTATTACAGAAAATAAAATACAGATTTCTTAACAGAACAATATTGACAGGTTATAACAACAAGAATCAGGGAGCCTATGTTGTATATTAATTTTTTTCTAAAAAAACCGATAAAGAGATTAAGGAGCTTTAAATGGATTTAAAAACAGTTAAGGATATCGTCAAGAGTTTAATGGAAAGCAGGTTTTATTTTTCACTGAATCTTAAAGAAAGACATGATTTGGTAAAATATCTTCTTTCCACTTTGACGCCTTCATTTTAGATTTTCTTCAGTGCCCTGCGCTTTATGCGGATACGGTTCTCCTATCTATCTTAAAGTTACCGCCCTTCGAACGCTTTGCCAGTGCTTTCATTTTTGATGCAACCTCTGTAATCTCTCCATAATGGACAAAATTACAATATTTATTACTTGCTATACCAATCGAAACTGTCATAAAAGAAAATATTTTAGTATTGCCCTGTCTGTCTATTGACTGGATATAACCTTTTTCTCTATCTTCCGGATCATAAAATGTCTGAATTATTCTATTGAACGCATCAATAATCTCTGCAGATGTTTCTTCGATAACATCTATATTCATTATATATATAAAATCATCTCCACCGATATGTCCTATAAAACTATATTGAGCCTGCTTATTTTTAACAATATTCAGGATCAGCCGCCCTGCTATTTTTATAACCTCATCCCCCCGGCTGAACCCGTACTTATCGTTGAAAGGCTTAAAATGATCAATATCCAGGTATGCAAGGGCAAATATCTCATTTGCATCAAGTCTGTCTTGTATCTGCTTATTAATCGAAATATTTCCCGGTAGCCTTGTCAGGGGATTGATTTCCACAACCCTCTCGGACCTTGCAATACAGAGCTCAACTCTCGGCAGTATCTCTTTTTCGATGTCTGATATCTTTATATAGTCATCAACGAAAAAAGAGTTCAATTCCGGTATTACCGTATTTTCATGTAAAGTAACAAGAAGAGGCAATTGGCTGAACATGGGATCGCTCTTCAAACTACTTAAAATATCGATAGTAGTGGTATCGTTTAAAGCAATTTCAACGACAACCAGATCAGGTATGGAATTATAAATACAGTCAAGCGCAGAGGCAACCCCATTGAAAACTATCACATTATATGAAATATTCAGACTTTTTAGAATAATATTTATAAGAAGCGCATCGTCTGATATTACAACAATCGTTTTCATCTTCATATAATCATTCGAGAACTAATACACCTGCATCTTCTATTGAATCATCCATTTCTTTAAAAATATCCTTTAGATCAGATTCAGTCATATTAAGGCTTTCCCAGATGGCAGGATTCATGATTGGAACCATATTGTCGCCAGCAAAACCGAAACCCCTTGCACGTATGAGTATATCGGAGATGTAAACAATAGCCGTCTCAATAGGTACACTTTTTGACAAATGAGGTTTGTGGTGGTATCGAATCGCTTCAATCAGGTTCCCTGGAAATCTCCATTTCTGAGTCATCCACGTCCCGACATCAGCATGAGTTACTGCAAAAACATCCTCTTCTGCCGCTGAAATAATAATATCCTTGTCTTCAGCCTGTTTCATTGCATACTCATAATGTTCCTGGAATTGCAGGATCATAACGACCTTGCCGATATCATGGAGCAAACCGGCGATGGAAACCTCTTCCGGTTCTTTCAAGCCTATTTTTTTTGCTATTAGTCTGGCAACTATAGAACAACCCAAAGAGTGTTCCCAGAGTCCAACCATGGACCTCTGCATGAGTTCAAAAACAGAAACGCCGAGCAGCAAACCCTTTAAAACATTTAACCCGAGGAGAATTACTGCCTGACTTACTGACGATATCCTACCTGGAAAACCATATATTGGAGAATTTACCATCTTTAAAACCTTTGTGGTAAGAACAGGGTCGTTTGATATAAAATTACCAATCTCGTTTAGCGAAACCTTTTGATTTTCAAGTACTTTTAAAACTTTTTTCAATGCTCCGGGAATTGTCGGCAATGTATCAATGTTTTCAACTTTATGGCGCATCAGCTTTGTATCAAGTTTATTCATAAAGTCCTTCAATGTGCTCTTTAAGCACCTTTTTTAACACATCCATATATGGTTCGTGCTCCACTTTTTCAAATCTTTTATATAATTCCAGCAAAACCTCTTCCTTCGGTCTTTCCGGTTTTGACAAACCTTTTACATAAACACCCTCAACATTCATTTTTTTTAGTTTCTCTATTGTGGCCTCAGTCAACTCAGTATTTTCGCTTAGTAAAACCATGCCGCTTTCATTGAGAACCTGTCTTGTAATCATCATTCCAGGTTGAAGATTGTTTAACGGGATCTTTGGCAATGTTGCTCCTTTGTTATGCGTATTACAATAAATCTCTAATACTGTTTGCTTCTCCCCATTAATACAATAGGTAAGTCTAACAAAATTTTAAGGAAAATCAATATATAATTAAAGACATTATAATACACCATATATTTGATGGAAAATTCCATGTTAAATTTATGACACACAGCATATTTTTACAGATTTGCCATTTAGTACCTTCTTCAAAGAGCAGCAAAAGCATGGTATTGGCATCCAGGCCTAAAAAACTTCATCCGTTTACCCGCCAAAGACCCAATCAATTATTAGGCATGGAAAATGCATATAAATATTGCATGTCAGATCCAAAAACTATACAGGGATTACCCCCCTTACAAATGATTACGTTCGGAAACAGAGAAAACAAGGCATTTAATAATTATAGTTATATTAATAATATCAGTTTCGAGCAAATCCTAACTTCATCATTAAAACAACTTTACAGTAAAGACATCAACCTAAGAAAGGATGCAGCCAACGGACCAATATCTGTTTTAGATCCCCTGAAAACACTCGACCTTGATGATAATGCAAAGTTCAAAGAAGGTCTGAAAACCGTCTTTAAGCATGAAGGGTCAAATCTTGTGAAAGAAGATGGGGGAGGAAAAGAATCATCAAAATTCGGAATTGTTGAATCAACAGCAAGGGAATATGGTTATAAAGGAAATATAAGGAGCCTGACAATGGCTGACGCTGAAACAATTTACAGAAAAATATGGGATAAGTCCGGCGCTGGGTCTTTGCCTTACCCTTTAAGCGTTGTACATTTTGACACTTATGTAAACAGCCCGTCAATGGCTAGGAAAATCCTTCGACAATCCGGCGGGAACATTGACAAATACTTAGGATTGAGACTTGACCGTTACAAACGACTGGCTCAATTAAAACCGGAAAGATATGGAAAATACTTAGATGGATGGACAAACAGAGTCAAAAACCTGAAGGTCTTAGCAAACGCCTTTGTAAACAAACAGTATGAGTATATAAACAGAAAAACGTAGTATTAATCACTTAATTCCCTGATCGTTTTTTTAAAGATACATATCCGGCACTTGTTTATCTGGTAAATAGCCTTGTCGTCTCTTGAGCATTACAAAATATATTATCCCGGATATGACATTGGTAAAGGTAAAAATATACCGAATATACTGCCTTTTCCTACTTCTGATTCAACAGTAATAAACCCGCCATGATTTTTGACAATAGAATAACAAACAGCTAATCCCAGACCCATCCCTTTTTGTGATCCCATCTCTTTAGTGCTGAAATATGGGTCAAAGACCTTTGAAATATCATCTGCCGCAATACCTGTACCATGATCCTTTATAGAAATCTTAACATATCTCCCTTCGCTCTGAGGGATATTGTCTTTTGATGTAATTGCAGTATTGTCTATAGATATGTTAACGTAACCTCCATCAGGCATAGATTCCCTGGCATTGTCGATAATATTGGAAATTACCTGTTTTATCTGTCCTTCATCAAGCATGAGGGTGGGGATATCTTCATGCATATTGTACCTGCATTTTATATATGGAAAATCCTTGAGGACATGCATTGCCGTCTTCCTGACAAGCTTTCCAACAGATATGGGCTGTGGTGAAGGGGTGCCTCCTTTTGAAAAGGTAATTAATTTTTTTATCAGTTCACTTGCATTTATTAGTACTTTTTCAGCCTTATCGAGCAAACTAAACGGCTTACTCGCAGGGTCTATCAACATCTTCGCAAAGGATGTATTGCCCAGTATCGCCGCGAGCATATTGTTGAAATCATGAGCAATACCTCCTGCAAGAATACCGACAGATTCAAGTTTTTTCATCCTGTAAGACTCTTCCTCCACCTTTTTCTTTTCCGTAATATCCTCAAGAAACCCTTCTAAATACAGGAGGGCTCCTTCTTCGTTCCGTACTGCCCGTGCGCTCTGAGATATCCATATAGTACTTCCGTCTGCCCGGTAACATTCCGCTTCATAATTAATCATTCTATCTTCCTGCAGTATCATGTCGATAAATTGTAAACGTGCTTCGGGATTTACATACATCTGTTTGCCGATGTCTGTAATCGTTTCAATTAATACTTGAGGCGAACTGTAGCCAAAAATCCGGGCAAATGCCGGGTTTACATCAATAAAATTTCCCTTCAGGGTTGTCTGAAAAATACCTTCTACAGCATTCTCAAAGATATTTCCATACTTTACCTCAGCACTTTTCAAAGCTTCTTCTGTTCGTTTCCTGTTAGTAATATCATGTATTGTTTCAATTGCTCCGATAATATTTCCGGTAGAATCATGGAGTGCCGATGCTGTTGCAATGAAATATGCCTCGCGACCATTTAAGTTCTCCACATATACTTCGGCTTTAAGCAGCCCGTTTTTTCTTTGAACTTTTTTGTATTGCTTCTCCAGCTCATTATCAGAATAAAGGAATATGTCCAAAAGCGCAGGTCTTCTCTTGCCGTAAAACGGGATGGCATATTCATAGTCTCCTTTACCCAGTATATCTTCTGCTCTGACCCCCGACATTTTCTCTAAGGCATGATTCCAGGCTATCACTTTTCCATCAAGATCAACAACCATGGTTGCATCAGGCAGAAAATTGATAATATCGTTAAAAAGCTGCATTGATTCAATAAGTTCTCTTTCTACCTTTTTACGCTCTTCAATCTCATGCATAAGTTCTTCATTGATTTTCTTAAGATCCGCTGTCCGCTTGTTTACACGCTCCTCAAGTTCATCATTGGCCTTCCGCAGCATCTCTTCGGTACGTTTTCTGACAGTAATATCAAGTATGGACTCAATAGCACCAACCACATTTCCATTATTGTCATAAAGAAGTGACGCCTTTAACGAGAGAAACACACCCTGCCGGGCAGCAAATTTAGGAATATATGTTTCTGCAAATATCGTATCCCTCTCTCTTTCAACATACTGATAATGTGATTCGATCTCTTTGTTATGCATTTGAATAATATCCGCCAGTACCGGTCTGCGTTCACCATAAAAAGGGATTGTATATGCATAATCCCCCTTCCCGATAATATCAGCCTTTTTTACACCTGTTAGTTTCTCTATTGCATTGTTCCAGGCTATAACCTTTTTATCTTTGTCAATAATAAATGTTGCATCAGGTAAAAATTCAATAATATCGATAATCTGCTGGCTTACAGACTGGTTTATTTTCTTGCTTTGGTCTTCTTTCATCGTTTAATGCTCAATAAATTTCCTTATATGTTTTGATCTACCTTGCTTTGCATGAATGCTTGCCAGTAAGGGGGACTTTTATTTATATGCAAAATGCCTGCCATAACAGTAAGTTACTATTAAAAATCCGGTTCGAATCAAAACGCCATCGTTTAACAGTCTTGAAAACCGCTTTCTGGAATCATTCATTATATCATTTGGTTAACAGGATTAAATCTAAAGGCTTCATACTTATTGAAAACAAGTTTCTTACTTGTCAAATTATTAACCTTTTAGATAACGCTAAGGGCTTCTGCCAAGAAAAAAATTGCTTACTTCGACTTAAACAGATAATTATTCTTTTTAAAAAAGGGAGGGAAAAGGCAAAACCCCCTGAAGAGTAGCATACGTGTTGGGGGGGGAGTTGTAAACTGTTCTCTTTCATGGGCTAACTGTTTAAATGCAACAAAATATTTTTCTGAAGTTAACCCTGCGGGGGTTTTGCCTTGGTGAGCTTTTTTTAATATTTGCTTTACTTGTTCCTGGGCATACATAAAAAAAGTTATATTTTTGTATACCATGTCTTTTTTATATAGCCATTTATATAACATGTAGTTCATACTGACTATTCTCGATATTATAATGGAAAACTTAAATAATATGTTATTGATTTATTATATACATTATATATAGATTGTCTATATATTTTATAGGGACAGCAAATAGGTTCGCAGATTTATCTTTTTGTTGTTTAAATCAAGCTTGCTTCTGATGCTGTTTCTGTGGGTATCAATTGTACCCGTTGATATATTCATAAGCTCTGCAATTTCCTTGCTCGTTTTACCGTTCTTGATAAGACCGGCAACCTGGATTTCAGTTGGCGTAAAAGTGGAATAGTTTGAGGTCATCTTCTGTAAAAACGGAGATATAATATCTCTCAAGTTTGTTTCAAGTATGCCCAGATACACTATCTGGTTGTCGCTTAAGTGTCCATTTTTCAACCTTTCAATATACGGGAACACCAGTTCCTGGACATTAGCCAGGATTGTATCTTTAAGGGCCTTTTTATCCTCCTCCCTGTGCTTAAGCAATACTTTTAAAGCAATGTTGGCTTCTTCAAGATTAATAGATTTTATCTCCAGTTCATTTTCTCTTTTTTTCAGCGCTTCTTTGGCAAGGTTGCGATGGGTAGTATCCCTCAGGTATACAAGCAATACCGCCTCTCCTTTTAATGTTGTCTTTGTTATCGAGGCTTCGGTATCAATGAATGTTCCGTCTTTTTTGATATGCTTGATTTCATATGCAGTGGCAAGACGTTCTTTACTGTTTTGTTCTATAGAAATACCCATAACCTTATCGACATAATCAGGATGAATTGTCATCCCGATGTCTTTTCCTTCAATTTCTCCGGCACTTTCATAACCGAGCATCTCTACAAGTCTACGGTTGACGGAAACATACCTCCCATCCTTTACAATTAAGATACCGTCATTGGAGTTTTCAATAGCAGTTTTATAACGCTCTTCAGATTCCTGTAATGCTGCCTCAGCCTGTTTGCGCTTTGTAATGTCTCTCCACACTGTATATAGATATTTTTTTCCTTTTATCGGGACTGCTGTCAGCGATACTTCTGCCCAGAAGGGTTCGTTATCCCGATTAATGTGCACCCATTCAAAAAAACTGCTTCCTTCCTTTTCTGCCGTATCAAAAACCTCTCTTCCCTTATCAGATGTGAGCCGGCCATCAGGCTGTATTTCGGGAGATACTTGCGTAGGAGAAAGCCCTAACAACTGTTCCTTTGAAGTACAATGCATTATTTTGCAGGCAGCATCATTGCAGTCGGTAAACTTGTTACTATCAAGCAGCAAAATAGGGTCAACAGACTTTTGAAATAATAATTTGAATTTGGTTTCGCTTTCCTGCAGCGCCTGCCGGGCCTTTATGGACTCAGTAATATCAAGAATTGACACCACACTCTTTTTTGTGCCCGGAATAATCGCAACAGTTACATACACATCCCTTACATCGCCGTTTCTGTCAATAAATTGACATTCATAACTTCCGGGCGCACTATCAGGATCAACCCTCCTTGTCTTATGGTACATTATCATTTTTTCAAGGCAACTTTTTTCGATAAAATCTGTCCAGCTTTTTTTACCCTCTACTTGTTCCTTCGAATATCCGGACAGACTTTCAAACTTCCTGTTCACATTTGATATTATTGTGTCTTCTTCAATTATTATAGTTGCAGTACCGGTAGTTTCAAAGACGGTGCGGTATAAAGATTCGGAAATTAACTGGTCAGATTTACAATCAGTAAGGTTGGTTTCGCTTTTATCTTGCTGCAGATCTATTGTCATCTTCTACAATATAACAGACAAGCTTTGCGCCAATCAAGATAAGGATATAAATTATGATTTAACTATACATTCGATTTATTACTCAAAAGAAAAATCCACAAACATAACTTCTTTTCCTCCTCCATTTCCATTATTAATATTAAAATAAAACGGAAGTGAAATTATAGGGATTTTCGTAATAAAATTCATTTCTACAGCATTGCCTACCACAACCATCGGTATTGCAGCTTTTAAATTTATACCGGTCTTTTCAAATTCTTTTCTCGCCTGGCCTGATATTATATTTGTCAGCTCGCCGATTGCATCGACAACTTCTGCACTTATTGTATTGCATTCTTCACCTATGAGTGTTTTAAAAACAAACATAGCACCGCTATTTCTTAAACTTATCGCAATCATACCTTTCTTATCGCCCACAAGCCCCATTATGCCTGTAACATCGCCGGATGTGCTGTTTATGGTTTTTAAAACAGGCTTACCAATATCTACAGTAATGCCGAGCATTGTCTTAAAGACTGTCTGTGTGGCCAATATAAAAGGGTTAATATATTTTACTTCCATTTGATCCCCCAGTGTTTCAGTTTATTTTCCAATTCTTGCCCTCGCCTTGTCAATTGCTCCCTGGAGTTTTTCAGGTGTAAAGGGCTTTACAATATAATTATCGACTCCTGATTTAATAGCTTCCATTATACAGTCTTTCTGTGCCTCGGCAGTAACCATAAGAAACGGCACATTTTTAATTCCGTCATCGCCCTTGCATGCCTTAAGGAAATCTATGCCGGTCATCTCGGGCATAATCCAATCGCTGATTATAAGGTCAATTTCCTCTTTCTTCAAAACATCAAGGGCATGCTTTCCGTTTTCTGCCTCTACAACGTTGTCAATATTTATCTGTTTTAAAACGTTCTTTATTATTTTCCTCATCGTTGCAAAATCATCGACCACAAGAACCCTCATACTTAACCTCCTTAAAAAGCTTTAAAATATTAATATCAATCTTAAATCATTATCGTTACAAAACAAATAAACTTAAGGCTAACAAATATTTTTTTGCTGATTGAACCTTTGAATCTTTTAATTTATAATAAACTGAAATAATATGGAAAATATTATTAAAAAAGACATTTTAGTGAAACTCACATCCGGTTATGGCTTACCATCACTTTCAAACGTTGCCGTAAGACTTATCGAACTCGCATCCGACGACAAAAGTTCTATGGACGAGTTGGCAAACCTGATCGAAAAAGACCCTTCCCTGACTATCCGTGTTCTAAAACTCGCAAACAGTGCTTTTTTTAAATCCATCTACCCTATAACAACAGTGAAACATGCTGTCATAAGAATCGGGTTTCACCATTTGAGAATATTAGCATTGTCATTATCACTGAAGGATACCTTCCCCATGGGTAAAGTCGGGAGCATGAATTACGAACAATTCTGGAGGGTTTCTCTGTATCGGGGACTCCTGGCAAAGTCGCTGGCCAATATTCTTAAGCTATGCGAGCCTGAAGAAGCTTTTGTTGCCGGGCTCACACTTGAGATTGGTTTCCTTATATATTTTGATATGTTCCTGAAAGGCAAGGACGATTGCATCAATCTTGGCATATACCCCCTGGAATCACTTTTGGCTCTTGAACAGGAAAAGCATGGGATAAACCACAGAGAAATCGGTGAAATTGCGCTTCAATACTGGAAATTTCCCGACAAAATCATTGAGTGCCAGCGTTACTACGGGCAGGAAAGGGACGCGACAGGACCATCAGGACTATCGAAAATATGCAGGATAGCAGGAAAACTGTCGGCGCTTATATGTTATAAGCATATCGATTTCAATGAAATATTTAATACAATTGTATCTTATTATGGCTTAGATAATGAAACAGTATATGAAGTCGTCATTTCAGCATTGGATGAGGTTGACGAAATATCAAAGGCACTCCAGGTATCGGTCGAATTTGATAAAGACATGACCGGACTTATGGAAAAGGCAAACAGGGCTTTAAGTGATATTTCGGAACAGTTATTAAATGAAAAAGATAGAGGAGGCTTACCTTCCTTCGATTCATTGCGTGAAAAAGACGGTAAAACCGAGGATATGGCTTATGCCCTTCAGGCAGTCGCCCATGAAATCCGTAATCCACTGACGATAGTAGGCGGGTTTACAAGAAGGCTCGCAAAAACAATGGACCCCTCTTCGGATGGATGGAAATATATTGAAATAATCCTGGAAGAAACAAGAAGACTCGAACATGCGTTAGAGGAAGCCACAAAAGGTCTTACTACATAGTTTATAATTTATGTTTCTGCACAAACCATTCAGCTTTTAGAGATTCAATCCGTCAGATATATACAAAAAATGGTCTTCATTTAATAAAATATTTTTATTGACGATTATATATTTAACTCACAACCGTTGTCCGTGCGTGGCATACTTTATGCTTAACTAAACACAAGGCGTTACAAAAAAATATTCCAGGTTTAAGGAGGTTTCAATGCAAAAAACAAAAACATTTAATAATAGATATCTGCTCTTATATTTATTTATGATCAATTTTATACTCCTGCTTTTTTTACATTCGGCAGCCTTGGCAGATGGTAAGGAGGAACTTGAAGTAAAAAGGGATAAACAAAAAACCGTTTACACCATAGATTCAAAAGATGACCAAAAAAAGGATGAAGACAAGGCAAATGCCTGGGAAATGCTAAAAAACAAAAACATGTGGATTCAACCGAAATAGCTCATAATCATCACATAACTGCTCTTCATGAGATAAAGTATGTGGTAAATTCAACTTCAAAGTACACCATATAAGATAAACTGAATTTCAATTAACCTTCAGCTTCCAGGATGAGTGCTGGCAGATAAAATTGGGAGACTCCAGTTTCCATAATCCCTTGACACTCTCTTAACAGTTTGATAATATTTAGACAAAACAAAATGGGGTAGGTAAAATAATTGTTTTTTCACCTAGCCCCATCTTTATTTTAAAGATATGATATCTATAATAACTTTTATGTTTTCCTGCTTTCTCCTTATTGCATCGGCTGTTTTTGGCGCCGAAATGATGATTGGAGGCGTAACAAATTATACGGTTCAGAAGGGCGATCGCCTTGAACTGATTGGTGCAAAACTCGGGGTATTCTGGAAGAACATTGCAAAAGAAAATAATCTTGATCCAAAGGTGCCGTGCGTGCCAGGTCAGGAGCTTAAAATTACCACAAGAAAGATTGTTCCCCGCACTTTAGAGGACGGCATAATAATTAACATTGCAGACAGAACTTTATACTACTTCAAAATGGGTAAATTGACAACATATCCTGTAGGTGTAGGCCTGGCCAGAGAAGACGATTTCGGTGACTGGCACACCCCCACAGGGAAGTTCATTATTTTAGGAAAGAAAAAAAATCCGACATGGTCTGTGCCTGAATCAATCCAGTTAGAAATGGCATTCAAAGGCAAAGAAGTGGAGGAGACAGTTCCTCCTGGTCCTAAAAATCCCTTAGGGAGATATGCTATCCAGACATCCATACCCGGCGTCTTGATCCATGAGACCATCTGGCCGGCAAGCGTTTACCGGTTTCAGAGCCACGGATGTGTTAGAATGCTCCCGGAGCATATGGAAAAGTTTTTTGAAGAGGTTGAAAAAGGTACAAAAGGTGAAATTATTTATGAGCCTGTTAAAATGATACTCACGCAGGAGGGAAAACCCTATCTCGAAGTGCGTACAGATACATACAAAAGGTTTTCATCTCTGAAGGATCTGGCATGGAAACTGATTGATGAACAGGGTGTCAGAGATAAGATAGATACGGGCAAGGTAGAACAGCTTATCAAGGATCAATCGGGGATTGCAGAAGACATTGCCTTTTATCCCAAAAAAGAGGCAATGGTTCCATATATGGTAAAAACCTTTTATCAGAAATTTTTTGATTTATTCAAACCAAAACTCAAAAACGATAAAAGATCCTCTGAGTTGCCCTGCGGTTCTATGACTCAAAGCTTGCTTCGAGTCATTTGGTTAGTTTAGACAACATAGATTATATTCATGCATCGTACCAGGTTTGTAAAATGGGAAATGTCCTGAAGTTCCCTGTTGACATATTATGAGCAAATGCTTATAATAAACGCATGTCAAGACCAAAAAAATGCAGGTGTATCAATTGTTCTCCCAATGCTTCATATTTTAAACCAAAAGGTATCCCCCTGATAAACCTCGAAGAGGTCTTGTTAAGTCTGGATGAATTTGAGGCTATCCGTCTTGCCGACCATGAAGGACTTTACCATGAGGAAGCTGCCGTGAGAATGAGCATATCCCGCGCAACATTCGGACGGATACTTGACGGCGCACGCAGTAAGGTTGCCGATGCCATAATTAACGGCAAGGCACTTAAAATAGAAACGATAAATGATGTAAATAAATGATATTAAAAAATGGAGGTTGATTAATGAAAGTTTGTTTTGCAGTAGAGGAAAATGACGGTATGGAAAGCACTGTCTATAACCATTTCGGCTCAGCGCCGGAATTTGTTGTTGTCGATACTGAGCTTAAAAAGACAGTAACTATAAAAAACAGGGATATTCAACATGCACACGGGGCATGCAATCCGGTTGCGGCTATAGGTGGGCATCAGATCGATGCAGTAATTGTCGGCGGCATAGGTGCCGGCGCCCTCATGAAACTCAATGAGGAAGGAATAAGGGTTTTCAGGTCTGTTGCAAATACTATAAAAGATAATCTCGTTTTGTTGACAGAGAAAAAACTTCCTGAAATGACTGTTCGCCAAACATGCGGTGGTCATCAGGGAAAATGCGGCCATTAAAAATAGGAGGAGAACATGCCGATCTATGAATATAAATGTGGAGATTGCGGAAAGATAAGTGAATTCTTAATTTTAGGAAAGGGTGAAGAGCTGTTCTGCAAATCATGTAAAAGTCAGAATCTTGCAAAACTTATATCAGCCCATAACACCACTTCTTCAAGCAGTGACTTTGGGGGAAGTATGTCCGACAGTTGTTGCGGGAGCCCCAACAGCTGCGGCAGTTCTTTTGGCAGTTGCGGCAATCCTGGCGGGTGTTGCGCCGGTTAATTTTACTAAGCATTTTTGTGCTACCTGTAATAGAAGGGCTATTTTCCCGGAACAACAAAGGGCTTATCCATTTGAAAATCATCTGGTCAATAATCTATTATTTAAACTCAACCCTGTAAAAAAGATCGACGCCGCTGTCGGTCCCCTTCCTGCTGCCTTCCACCTCCCAATTCCTGAGGAAGGAATATCTGGCAGTTGCAAGATAATCACCCGTAAAGAGTGAACGCCCGAAAGCAATATAAAGTTCCGGCGACAGATACTTACCGACTGTAACTATTGAACTGGAAACACTGCTGTCTCCGGTAGTGCTGTTTGATTGACCGGCAATTCCTCTCGGTTGAATGCTGCTTATCTGGCTGCTGCTCGTTTTGCTGCTGCCTGTCTGAACATCAAATGTATCAAGTCCGGCAAATTTCATCACCTGACTCTGCAGGGCAGATGACTGATCCTTGGCAAGCATAGTACCTGCAGCCTGCAATAACAGTCCTGCCTGATTGCTGTCAGTACCTGTCTCCATGGACTTGCCCAGCACTATATATGAAAGAATATCCATATCCGGCATTGCCGGCTCAGAGTATAGCTTTACAAGCGGCAAACGTGGCGTTCCGGTTATTGACACACCTGCCTGTACATCGTTGAGCCTGCGCACATCACGTATCTTACGTACAGCCAGGATGTCCAGGTTGGCAAATTCAGCAGGCCCGCCCGTAAAAACGATACGGCCCCTCGTAATTCCGAGCGAAATACCGTGTCTGTCGTATTGTCCTTTTGCAACCTGTATCTGTCCACTGGCAGCAACCTTCTCAAGGTTTTGTGCTGTCAGAAACACCTTACCTTCCAGGCGCGCATTTAGTCCTTCAATATTGATCATAACTTTGTTGCCAAGGATAACATTTACCTGCATATCAAAACCCATGCGTAAAGGCTTTTTTTGTTTTTCCGGAAGGTCCACGATAACCACATCGGGGCTTGAAGTAATAAGCCCCTCATGCACCGTGCGTTGAATCAACGCCTCCGGGACCATAACTGAACCCCTTAAAACAAAATTTTGCATATCACCTTTAAAGCTCAGATCAGGATTAGTCAATACCTGAAGCTCCGGCAAATAAACTGTTTGGAGGTTCCCGCCATTAATCTTCCCCTCGTAGCGCATTATCCTCCAATCATTCACCCACACCATTGCATTACCCTGCATACTTCCGTTACCGGAATGCAGCCCGAATGAACTGATATTCACACAATTTTCTTTTAACTGTGCCTCAACTTTTATGTCCTTCAACCTTATGCCTGCCGGATAAAGGTATGCCGAGGCATTGGCAAGACTTATATTGCCCTGGAGATCCGGTACTTTCCAGGTACCTCCTGCAGTAAGATCAAAGGTCAATTGACCCTGACTTTCACCAATCAGCCCCGGGAATATGGCGGTAAGGAGACCATTTTCCTGTACCTCCCCGCTGGCAATAAGTTTTACCTGTCCCTGAGGTTCAACGCTGACAGGAAAACATGCAGGTATTGGAAATCGGAACCCAGCCTTCAGATAACCGCGGTTTAACAGCAAAAGTGAAAGATTGCCTTTCAGTGCTGTTTCATCCCATTCCATATCCATGTCTGCCTTTTCAGCCTTTGCCGTGATAAGTCCTTCCTCGCTTTTCCAGGCAAGACTCCCCTGGGATAGCTTTGTTTTACCGGAGACTTCGAAGTGCCTCCCCGGTAAGAAACGTCCTTTGAGCTTGCCGTTCATATAACCTTTAAGGTCAAGGGCCGGGTGAATCCAGGATTTTATCATATCAACATTCAGAGTTTCCCAGGTAGTCTCAAACTGGCCTGCTTCAGGTATTCCTATAAACGCCGGCCGTTTTGACAGGACCTGGCCTTCCACCCTGCCGGCATCTCCCGTTTTAATATCCCATGAGGCTATAAGCCCTTTTTCATTCCAGTTGAATTTCGCATCTCCTCTTGTCATGCGGACACTTACAGGCCCGTTTATTATTGTATCATCCGCTCTGACCGAAGCGGACACCTTCATGATGTTATTGCCGGACCATTGAGCATCAAAAAAACCTGATGTATGTCCTGCAACAGAAGTCCCTGCAAGGATAAAGTTTACCCTGGCAACATTCAAATCCTGCCACTTAATTTTCGCATAACCAAGGATGGGGTGAAAAGCAAGATCCGCATCTGCCTCTAGCCTTTCATTTGAACTGCCGATTAGTGACAGCCTGCTTAAAGTAAAATGATCAGATGATATCTTCATTGCAGCAGGCTCCAGGAGTTTAACAGACCCGAAACTGGTATCACTACAGTTCATCTGCATAATTGTGCCCTGCCATACTCCCTTTGCGTAGCCGCCATTTAAAGAAGCCTGTACTTTGCCTTCCTGGGCGGCAATTGTCACCATGATATTGTGAGCCGGGACAGCACCTTGCACTGTCATATCGAGGGAGCCCGCCTTCAAAGCACCATAGGCAAGACTTCGGATCTTCGCTTTTCCCTTAAGCGAGTCTCCTCCGTTGTTATTGAGCAGCGCTTCCACATTAACCGAGCCCATTTTTGCCCCGAAGGCTGAGATGTCGCTTCCCCCGGCTTTCAAAATACCGGCAAGTTGTCCTTTATGTTGCCTTGTCCATCCCTCGGCAGTTAAACGACCTTCCGATCCGGGTATTAAACCGGAAAGATCACTTATCCGTACAAGATAATTTATTTTATCTTCAAGGGCGCCTGATGCTGACAGATCAAAACCATTTCCATGCAGCGCAAATCGTACAAGATTAAACATACCCTGATGCCATCTTGCATCCATATTGCCAGTAAGAGCTTTGTTGCGAAGCATACTATTTAAAATATCAACCTTGATAATACCTTCCTGGGCTACTGACTTTGACCATCGAATTCCACCTTCTAAATTCATATTAATCTGCCCCTGCCATGCAGATGTGATTCCGGCAGGGTTAAGCCCTCTTGCCTGGAAAGAGCCCGACAAAATAATGTCATTAACCCATGAAGCTTTTACCTGACCTGTAATCGTCCCGTTTAAAAGACTGCTGTCAACGGTCAGGGACTTCATTCCCTCAAGATTCATTTCAAATGCACCCTTAATGTGTGCTGCCTTCCATGAAGACACATTATTCTTCAAGCTGTAACTACCTGAATAATTTACAAAATCACTTTTCAATTCAATTGCACCCGATAGCGAGGTGTCAACCTTTATTGCCCCGTGGCTTGCCGCGGGGTAGTTCGCTTCCCTTGAGAGGTTAAAGTCTGAAACATTGATGTGAAGGTTCATAAGCGGCACGCCTGAAGAAAAATCTATCCCTCCTTCGGCAAGCAATTTTCCTTTACGCCCCTGCTGGTTCGTTATAAGTTCGGAAATGCTTAAATCATTCCGTCTCACACCAAGCCTGCCTGCAGTCTTCAGATTCTCCTTGTTACCGGATAAAGCAACAATCTGAAAAGGCCCTGCCATTTGTTCCGGTTTATGGGCTTCTTTCAATTTCATGGTAAGCACAAGGCTTTCTATACCGGGAATTTTCTTCTCAAGCGTCATCTTGAGTGAAGCGGAGAATGTTGGCCCGGCAAAACCTGTCTTCATATCTCCTTCAGTTTTTCCAATGGGCGATTCCATTTTCAGGTTATCAGCAGCAAGCGTCCCGAAAAACCAGGTAATTTTCGTAGTAAGCCTGTTTATGATATTGAATTCCCTATCCCCACTTCGATAAACAAGTCCGTTTATCTCAAAAGATTTTACCCATCCGTTGAAATATGAAAGAAAGCGGGGAGGCTTTGGCCATGTAAGGTCAAGAGGCGTTCTTATGTTCGGATATTTGTCATCAAAAGAGATCCCCTGAACAACAAAATTTTTTACAGCCATGCTTCCCGTAACAATATACAGGGGCTGACATGAAAGATCTATACTGTCAATTCCGATCTTCCATTTTTTCGTTTCTGCCTTAATGCCTTCAATCTTTAAGCCGCCCGCCAGAGAACCTGCAATCTTTTCAATTTGAATTTTTACAGGCAAGGAACGGAGTACACCTTCCAGTACCCAGCGGGCTCCATGGTTAGTGTACATACCCCAGAAGATTACGCCTGCCACGACAAGGATAAAGAACACAGCAGACAACCATATCATGATCCGTCGCTTCATAATTCAAGTCCAATTGAAAAATGTATTCTGTAGCCGGGATTTACAATACCGATCTGACGGGCAAGATCCAATCTTACCGGTCCCACCGGCGTATAATAACGGCAGCCCATTCCTGCACCCTGGGCCGGGACAATATTTGAAAAATTATTAAAGGAATTACCAACATCGTAAAAAGCGGCAATCCCCCAGTTTGTACTTATGGCACGTTCCAACTCGATATTTCCAATAAGAATATGCTTTCCGCCAATCACCTCTCCGTTATCGCCCTTTGGTCCTAAGGACTGGTATTTATAACCACGGATACTGTTGTCGCCTCCGGCAAAAAAGCGAAGTGCAATAGGCAGATTCCCTGCAGTGTCCCCCTGCCAGGTTGCACCGGCCTGTACCCTTGTCAAAATTGAAAATCCTTTCGGGAGAGGAATAAGCAACTCCCCTTTTGATACGACCTGCATAAATCCAACATCGGAACCTATCTCCTTAGTGGTTCCTTTCAATTCCATCTGATAATGGAATCCCTTCTCCGGCCGTACCAATTTATTAAAACGTCGTTCGGAAAACCGCATTCCTGGCATAATAAGAAACGAGTTAGTCCTCTCATTACCTGCTTCGGAATATTCCTTTTGAATCTGCATGAAAAGAGATCCGACCCTTCCTGCACCAAAGCTCCTGGCACGTTCAACCTCTGCTGTTGCCAAATTGATGGTATAGCTCTGAGTATCTTCTGCCTGAGCAGCTATCTTGAAGGATGTGAGGGCATCTGTATCCTTTTGCCCCGGTATTGTGTAGCGCGTCGCTATCCCTTGCAAAGCAGGACTGACAGTTAGTTCCGCAAGCAATTCATGTCCCCTGCCGGCAATGTTCACATCCCGGTAATACATTGATCCACGGGGTCCTGTATCAGTGCCGTAACCGGCACCTATTTTAAAACGTTTCGGCAACGAAGGAACAAGCACAATCTCGATTGGCACACAGTAATCAACAGCTTTTTCTTTTTTAGCATTAATAATAACTTCTCTGAAGCGGTCTGAATTTGTCAGATTAGCCTGCGTACCGGCTATCTTCTCATATAAAAATACCTCGCCGCTCTTGATTTGAAGATAGCGCCTTAAAAAACTTTCCGGATAAGGTATGGCACCTGAAAAGGTAACATCCCCGAATCTATATCTGGGTCCTGTCTGAAGTAAAATATTAATCTGTGCTTCCAGGCTGTGTAAGGAAATATTTATTTTATGTATTGAAAATGATGCATCAAGATAACCGAGATCCACCATTTTATTCTGTAATTCGTTTTTTGCGCGTTCATATATATCCTGACGCAGCACATCACCTTTATGAAGCGGATATTTTTTGATAAGCTCAATGAGATCCTTTTCTTCGGCACCAGGGCCATCCGCACTTACCTGCACCTCCGTAAGACAGACAGGCTCACCTTTCTTTACATCTACATGTAAAAGGTATATTCCGCTATCTGCTTTTTCGAGGGTTGTTGACACTTGTGCCTTATAATACCCAAAAGGCTCAAGGCTATTTTTCACCTTTTGGGGAATTTCCTGGTTGAAGCGTCCCAGCCACCTCGTATCCACTACTCCTTTATTGACAAGTCCCGACGGCCGGGCAAGCGCTGTTTCCACGTTCGAACGCTCTATACCGGTTAGCCCCTCTACAACAACCTTAACCGACTCTTCAATCTGCACCGACTCTTCTGCAGCATACAAGACGGTTAAAAGGCAAAAAAACATGATAAAACCATATATCAACCTTAAAAACATTGTTTTTTCCGTACATCCTTTCTTATTGCGGGAAAGTATAGCAGAAAAAAGCCGCTTATCATGCAAAAGACTGTTGAACAGCCCCGACTGATTCTATTGATATTGCTTGTATATATGTCTCCCGCTTTATGCACTGAGACATAGTATACATAATGAACAGGTAAAACAAAATGTGATTTTTCAGTGCAAACTTTGTCTGAAAATATTAGAATAGTCACTAAGGCTGCATAAGAATTTGAATTGCAGCAAAAAAGAACCGACAAATATTTAAAAAAGGAGGGAAATATGGTCTGGACATGTTCTGTATGCGGTTTTCAATATGACGAAAAAGTTGAGAAGGTACCCTTTGAAGAATTGCCGGAGGATTGGCACTGTCCTATTTGTAATGCACCCAAGAGCGCTTTTGAAAAATCTGCTTAATAATAAAAGGAGGTAAGATTATGGTAAAACTGTGGAGATGTATAATTTGCGGAGATCCTTATATCGGGGATAATCCGCCGGCAAACTGCCCCTTTTGCGGCGCCCATCTGTCTTACATATTGGAAGCAAAGGAAGCAAAGGTAAGTTTTGATGTTGCTTTAAGCGATAAGGACAGGGCTAACGCAGAATATGCCCTGAAAGTTGAAGTAAGCAATTCGTCCTTTTACTCCTGCGCAGCAGGTAAAACTGATAATGAAGAAGGGAAGCTTCTCTTCAAGGCGTTATCTAAAATAGAGGCAGAGCATGCCGCTATCTGGAAAAAGATACTGAAGCTTCCTGCTGTGCCTGCAGGAAACGAAACCTGTTTCATAGAAAATCCGAAAAATTTACAGGAATCCCATGAACGTGAAACAAGGGCAATCGCATTTTACAAAAAAGCTGCTGAAGAAGCGGACAATGCACGGATAAAACAGATATTCGAGGCTTTGGTAGAGGTCGAGACAGACCATCTTTATCTGTCGGAAGTGAGGCTAAAGTAACAATATTAATGGAGAACAGATGAATAAACTTCCGGGGTACAGAAAATGTTTTTTCTGCAGCAAAGAGGAGCCGACAGGTGTAAAGCTTATATTGCGGTATCAGGAAAGTACTGTAATATGCGACTTTACGCTTGAGAGAAGATTCCAGGGGTTCAATGGGATTGCGCACGGAGGCATCGTAGCAGGGATACTTGACGAACTTATGTGGTGGACTATTGCTGTTGAAACGAGGAAGGCGTCTATGACCAGGAAAATGGAGGTTGAACTCCTGCAGCCGGTCATTTGCGATAAACATTATACAGCAAAGGGAAAGCTGCTGAAACAAGGACACAATACCTTCTGGGTTTCATGCATAATTGAAGATGATGCCGGCAAGGCAGCAGCTAAGGGAATGGCTGTCTTTAAACTCGCAAAAGACATTGAATTGCATGATATGATAGATGATCTCGATTTTACGAATGTCGCTCCGGAAATAAGAGATATTTTTACCAATATGCCCACACACATATGACGTGCTTTGCCAATTACAGAATGCGCTTTGCAAAGGGAATTTTCATGATACAGTAATGACATAATGCAAATGTAAAAGGCGTTGCAGCAGCAAAGACAATGACAAATTTAAGCAAGGGATAGAGCGGCATATCCTTCATAAAATAAGTAAAAGCAACCACAACGGGCGCATGAAAGACGTAGACTGCAAAGGCATCTTTCGACAATACCCCGAAAAGCCTTCCCTGGTGATTGTCATACTTGTTGCCAAGATATATGCAGCATATAATAGCTCCTACACAGGTAATATTTTCCCAGAGAGCGCCGAAAAGCCCCTGCCAGGTCGGCCCTCCTCTGTAGAGTACAGCATGTTTATTCAGTATGCCGTCACAGACTATAAATCCGACAAAAAGAAGGAATGAGAAGGCCAATACTTTTATCCAGAATCTGTAAACATCATGATTTATGCAGGCCAGCCATTTCCGGCGATAGGTTACGATCCCGAGTATAAACATGGCGATATACGGCGGATAGTTGCCGGGCCTCAGATGAAAAACCTTATAAGTAGCAGGATAATATATCCGGGCCAGAAAGGTGATAAGCCCTATAATGATCGCCAAAAACAAGATCGTGACATTGGCAGGAAAAGTACCACTGCTCCCGTGGTCCGGCGAAAAGAACTTTGTAAATAAACGCCACAGAATGTAGAAGAAAGAAAAGATGATAAGAACCTCTGCAAACCAGAGGGCTGCAGGTGCTACATTTTTAAAATCATAGATATTTTCGAGGAAAGAGTACTCTGCAGAAAGGGTGTTGTAATTAACGAGATATGTGATAGCAGGACCGATAAAGTAAGAATACACAACAAGAGGTATACCGAGCTTGATCATCCTGTCCTTCATAAAGCTAAGCGGTCCTTTTCGATCATACGAAGCAGGTGTGAAAAAAGCGGCTATAAAAAAGAAAAACTGGATAACAAACGCCCTGCCAAGAAAGGTGAGGATGGTTAAAAATATCTGGGACAGGTTGTCATCGGCATATTCCGCATAGTACCACCCGCCCGGAACTCCGTAAATGACCGCCGCATGGTGAAGCACCACAGAAAACGTCATGTATATTCTTAAATTGTCGATATAATAAAGTCTATTTGCTTTTGTCTTGATGATCTGCGCCCCTTTACTAATACAAATTCGCCTTCAATCATATAACTTCGTTGCCTCCTCTTCGCGCTCCTCGAAGTACTGGTAGTACGCCTACGTCGGCTCGTCGTCGTCGCCTCGTTCTATGCATGAAACCAAATTAGTATAACTAGTTACCATCCGGAAACCCCGGATGTAAAACTATCGGTTTCCGGGTCGGAAAGGAAGTTTTTTTCGTTCCGGCAAGGAACTCAAGGGATTGCGCGGAGACGTACAACATGTACGTCGCACAAGCAAGACCGCAGATTGACACTGCCGGGGCGGAAAAGGACCCTTTCCGGACGTGAAACTAACTAAAACATTCATGGACCTGACAAAATACCCCCCGTTCGCAGCCCCCTGCCGGGATTTTCTTTTATACGGTGATTTTCCTTATTTTGCAATACTTTTTGTATGGAAGATTGTGTGTCCAATTTCCACCGATTATTTGGCGCAAAATAGAAAAGGGTTTCGCGCCTGTATAAAAAATACCACCATCGCCGATAATAATTTCCTTGCATTTCTAAAATGTTTGGAAGTAAAGTTTCAATTTGATAAAGGCAAACAAATTGCAATGAATCACACCGGGGTAAATTTTCGGGATATTAAAACCCGAGGGGCAAGATATTTATAATTTTATGGACGTTCCCCTCATCCTCCCTGAGAAAAAATATTAAATCAGGAGCCATAATTATGGGTAAGACAACAGAGGAACTTTACAAGGAACGTGAACAGCGTGTTTTGGATGCTGTAGCCCTGAAAAAACCGGACAGAGTGCCGGTTCTTGCACACTTCAGTTTTTTTCCGGCCAAATACTCCGGAATGACTCTGGAAGAGGTCATGTATGATCCTGAAAAATTGTGGAAGGCGCAATGGAAGACCCTAACGGAATTCGAGCCGGATATGGACAATAATCCCTTTGCCCTTCGTTTTCTTGGGCCCCTTCTCGAAACACTTGATTTCAAACAGTTAAGATGGCCGGGACACGGTGTTGCAGCGGACGTGAGCTACCAGTTTGTGGATGATGAGTATATGATGGCCGACGAGTATGATGCCTTCCTCGCCGATCCCACTGATTTCATGGTAAGGACATATTGGCCCCGCATATTCGGAGCACTTAAGGGTTTTGAAAAGCTCCCTCCCCTCAGGGGCATCATCACATACGCCATGGGTACGCCTTTTGGTTTCGGCGCATTTATCTCTCCGGAAGTAGTGGAAGCCCTGGAAGCTCTCAAAAAAGCAGGCGAGAAGTCTCTGCAGGTTGGATACTACTCCAGGCTTTTCGTGGAAAAATCACGGGAGGCAGGCTTTCCCATGCAATACGGCGGCTTCACTCAGGCACCTTTTGATACTCTGGGCGACTACTTCCGGGGTACGAAAGGCTCTATGCTTGACATGTACAGAAGACCGGATAAAGTCATCAAGGCATGCGAAAAGCTGCTTCCTATCATGCTTGAAATGGCCGAGAACGCATCACGGGTGTCCGGAAATCCCAGGATATTCATACCTATTCACAAAGGATTGGATGGTTTCATGTCTCAAGAGCAGTTCAAAAGATTTTTCTGGCCGACCTTCCGGGATCTTCTGGTGGCTCTTATCAGCAAAAACCTGACTCCATGTGTTTTGTGGGAAGGAAACTGTACTTCCCGGCTGGACATCATCAAGGATGTACCCCCTGCAAAGATGATCTACGCCTTTGAGTCAACGGACATCATCAAGGCAAAGGAAGTGCTCGGCACTCAGGTGTGTATCCGTGGAAACATGCCGCTGTCTCTGCTTGCTACCGGCACGCCGGAAGACGTAAAAGCCCACTGTAAGAAGTTGATCGATATTGTCGGGAAGGACGGAGGATATATCATGGACTCGGCGGCAGGATTCGACGACGCAAAGCCGGAGAATATAAAAGCAATGTTCGAGTTCACAAAGGAATACGGCGTTTATTGACGGGTTTCCGATCCAGGATGTTCGCTGAATGTTGTTTGTTTACAAATTCTGGTACAAAGGAGGTATTAAATGAAGAAAGGCATTATGGTTTTACTTATGGTGGTTGCCTTAGCACTTGTTCTCGGTTCTCCGGTCAGAGGAGCAGATGTTATAAAGCTCAAGGCTGCCAACTATCTTCCGGTTACTCACAAGATGTCCATTCTTACCGCAAAGTTTTGTGACGAGATCAAAAAGCGCACAGACGGCAGGGTCCAAATCATGTACTACCCCGGCGGCACCCTTCTTTCACCGGTGAAGATGTTCAACGGCGTAGTGACGGGCATTACAGATATGGGAGTTTCTCATATTTCATACACCCGCGGCCGTTTTCCCGTGATGGAGGTCTTCGCTCAACCACTTGGATTCCCAAGCGGGTATGTGGCATCCAAGGTAAGCCAAGACTTTTACTCAAAATTCAAGCCCGCTGAATGGGATTCTGTCCAGGTCCTCTATATTAATACTTCGGGACCTTTAATCGTCCAGACCATCAGCAAACCCGTGAAGACCCTTGAAGATATGAAGGGTCTTAAGCTGAGGGCAACAGGCGAAACTGCCGACGTCGTGAAGGCGTTAGGAGCTGTTCCGATACCCCTTGAGATGCCCGATGTTTATGAGTCTCTCAGAAGGGCTGTGATCGACGGAATCATGGTGGACCTTTCCACGCTAAGATACTGGAAGTTCGCTGAGGTCGTCAGAAACGTCACCGCATCGTGGCGGCTCGGTACCGGTTACACCTTTTACTTTGTGATAAACAAAGCCAAGTGGAACTCCCTGCCTCCTGACATTCAAAAAATCTTTATGGAGGTCGCTGCAGAAACGCAGGATGCCCAGGCGCGCCTGTGGAATGAAATGGACATTGAGGGGCTCGATGCCTTTAAAAAGGAAAACGGCCAATTGATATCTCTGTCCGAGGCAGAAGCAGGAAAATGGATAAAGGCTGTGGAACCTATGATGGGCAGTTACAAAAAAGAGATGGTATCCAAAGGGTTCAAGGCTGCTGATGTTGACGGATGGTTCAGCTTTATCAGGGAGCGGATCGAATATTGGAAAGCAGAGGAAAAGCGGAAAGGGGTGAAAGCACCATTTTAGATGAGACATATCGGCGAATCCCCCGGGTTTTGTCATTAGGACCCGGGGGACGTTGGTTCAAAGTGAATCTTTGGGAGACGGGTTTTTCAAATCTGTCCCGATTTCCCCAATGCCAGGAATAAAGATTTGAACCCTAATTGTTAATCATGTTACGGAGCGAAGTGCAGCACACCGAAATCCCACGGAGCATGGAAGTTCCGGTCGCTCAAGGGTGCCCACGATGCCCAGTGCGGATGGGAGGTCCTGTTGCCGCACTTGTACAGATTACCCCGCCACTGCCGCCCTTCCACCCTTCCGATACTCCCCGCATAGCTCTGCAGCAGGGCGAAGGGGATGCTAAACTCCAGCGACCATGTGACTTCATCCTCAATCTCAGGCTCGATAATGGACGGAAGACTACTATAGACCGCCACCTGCCGGCCTTCTTCCGGGGAAAGCGGCACAGCTTCCGCCACTCGCCCGTCGATCCTGGTCGGGTCTGTCACGTAGGAAGCAAGCAAGGCACCGCCGCAGTTGAACTCGAAATTGAAGTAGCCTTTGTCAGGTACAGGCTGTACAAAGAGCTCGACACAGCTGTCCTCGTAGACTGGGGCCTGAAAACCCGTATGGATACACCGCACATATCGGTCCCGGACAAGGAAAAGCCCGTAGAGGTGGCTGTCATCATAGAGCATCTTGCACCGTACAAGCGGCCAATGGGAGGTGCCTTCGGGTCTGAAGCAACCGATACCGAGAAACGGGGTTTCGCCCCACACCGGTCCGTTCCAGAGTCCGTGCAGCTCCGGACGAACATCAGTTTTAGGAATGGCATGACAGTGGTCGCTCATATGAAAGGAATATACCAGATCTGATATTATGTCACAACAAACTTTGGAGACACAACGAACTGCAAGCGCAGCTTGATTGCCCCGCGTGTACACACCCTGAAGCATGCTTTGAGATTATTTCCATGCTTTGGCCGATAAATTTTTCCTTGCATCTTTATGAAGATTGCGGGCAGCGCTTCAATTTGCCGAAGGCAAAACAATGAAAAGAAAATTAGAGTCTTTAATGAAAAGTGAAAAAGATGGAGATATTACATGCCGTAGATGCGGCGCCTGCTGTCACGTGGACATGATCGCCTACGTCTCTCCTGAAGATATTCAGAGATGGGAAAAAGAGCAGCGCTATGATATTCTTGACCGGCTTCACGACAACAACGTATTCTGGGCGGGTGACCGGATCATTAATAAGTTTGGAACAAGCGTGACGAGCTGTTTTTATCTTAATTGGGATGTCTCATTTTTTTCCTGCGAAATTTACGAGACACGCCCGATGATTTGTCGCAATTTTATCCCCGGCTCATCCGAACTGTGTCCGCTTTATTATCGGCAAGAGTAGTTTTTTTGCGGATTTATACTCGATTGACAGGAAGGAAGAATCTTGGATAACCTCAGGTATAAAGACAGCTTCCGTCACTAAGGTCTCGCGCCTGTACAAGACAATGCCTCTGCCGATAAAAATATCCTTGCATCTTTATGAAGATTGCGGGCAGCGCTTCAATTTGCCGAAGGCAAACAAACGGCAATGAATAACCCCGAGGTAAATTACGAGATTTAAAATTCGAGGGGTAAGAAAAAAGGGGCGTAAATAGCGAGGATCAATCGGTCAATTAAGGTTTCTTTTCGGAGGGGGAAATATAGTTATAGCTTATGGATGTCCACATCGTACGCCTGTGTGGCTGGAGACGGGGAATGAGTCCCGGGTACGAGTGTCGTTCAATAATTCCTTTATTGCCCCGCCGGGTCAATACCCCGAAGCTTGCTGAGAAATGGTTCCATATTCTTGCCTTTGATACCCCGTCCGCTTGCGGCGGGGTGATTCATTTCGCGGCTTTCAGCGCGGTCCAACCACCCTCAAATTTCTTGGCTTCAACATGGTAGCCCAGCGACTCAAGTAACTGAGACAAGTCTTTGCTGGTCTGTCCATCTTTAACCTCTGCGCTCAGGTTCGGATCTTTGAGTATTTCCACAATATTTTTTGTGTAAGTGGTGAGGAATTGGCTGTTGTCGATCCCTTTGGCTTTTAATTCAATAGATTCCATGGTTTTATTTTAAACTATTTTGTTCCCGGATGCAAGAGAATTTGAAGGTGCCATTGGTTCTTTCAGCCTTGCAGAGCGCCCTATACGGCCAAAGGCCTGGGAATGAACAGTCAACCATGGCGCTTAATCTATGATTATTCCTCTTTTAGGATTATGACCTCAATTTTCCCCTGGAGTTTTTCGGCAAACATCTCTGCATCCATCCTTGTTCCAATCCCTTTGCCATAGTGCATTGGTAAACAGTAACAAAAAGATAAAACATGTCTTTTTCATTGTCATCTCCCCGTTTAATTGTATTAGTATTAAAATTGTATAAAAAAATCGCTCGATTATGTTAAAAACAAAGTTGTTATTGTTTCTTTCTGCCTCCACCGATACTGATAAAAATTTGCTTGCATTTTTATAAACTTTGCGGCAGAATGGCAATGAATCACCCCGAGGCAAACTGTGGGATATTAAAATCCGAGGGGCAAAAAAGGGGCGGTATTACGGGGATCAATAGATCAATTAAGGTTTCTTTTTGGTGGAAAATGTCCAATATGGCCTCCTGCATCACAGATAGAGATTTGATCCAGGCCGTCCCTGCCATGGAATCTCTCCTATGAAATACACTGGCAGCCCCCTTGTGTTTCCCTGCGCATACCCGCTTAAGGTATTGGGAGAAAACACAAATGAGTTTTATGCTGCTGTAGTTGAGGTCATTGAGAAACATATCGCAGAAGGTGAAACTGTACTCTACAAAACCAGGACCAGTTCCGGCGGCAAATATCTCTCAATAACAGCAACACTGACAATCCACAGTCAGGAGCAGTTAATTGCAATTTATCAGGAACTAAGTCAGCACAAATCTGTGTTAATAACAATATAATATGGTGATGATACCAAGTCGCCTTCAATCGCACATCTTTGTTATCTCCTCCTCGCACTCCTCGACGTACTTTTGTGTACGCCTGCGTCGGCTCATCGTCGCTGCCTCGATGTGCATTTGAATGCGACTTGGTATGAGAAGAATAAGGCTGCTTTGATAACACGGGATTTTAAACAACATAAAATGAAAAGGGGTAATATATTGTGGATGTCCCCTATACTTTCCCCGGATCAGGAGAATGTGAGAGATTATGCCGCTTCTTTTTAAATCGCTAAGCCACGGCGATGTAGCTTTCGGTTTTTTTAATATTGAAACAGATATGATACTGCTGAACAATTACTTTTTCTTTGCCAGTGATGTCTCTGATTACATTGTGGAAATAGCCTCGCAGACACCTGATGAATCCTGCATAATGGAATGGGTTGTATATATCCTTGAAGAAAACCGGATCGGCAACCTGATGGGCGCAATAACAGGTGTTGATCTATGCGGGTTCATCGGAGAGGTTTATGGACACTTTCCTTTTCCTTACATACCGGAGAAATTTAAGCAGCATCCGGAAGGCCATACAAACAGAGAGCTTGTGGAAAATATTGTTAAGCGATACACTCCATTGACAAAGATAAAAGTTGTCGTGGACTCAACTGCTCAGACCATTAAGATAGGTGACTACACCTTCAATAAGCTCGGATTTCAGGAGCTTCTGACATATTTATGGGTTGGCGGTTATCCGCAATGGATGGATGGAATACGGCCTGACTACATCATGAGGATGAAGGAATGCGTTGAACATTCCACCCACCCGTTACTCGGTTTTAAATTTTAAAACACGAAAAGATATCGGAAATGAACCTCCCCGCAGCAAAGCTGCGATGTATCAGAGGAATGGGGAACATGATTATCCCCCCTCACCCTGCCCTCTCCCTCAAGGGGCGAGGGAATATAGTCACCCCGAAGCAGAGCTTCGAGGAATCAATTGATTGAAAGTAATATTTTGGCCAGGAGATGGAGGATTATGCTTTTTTGGCATGTGGAATATGGTCAAAGCAATAATAGTAAAGGTTTTCCGGCAATATCTTTTTTCTCTGTCTGAGGTAATTTTCGATGGAAACCGCCCGTTCATACCGTAGGAGGTGAATTCTCCGACACTGTGGCGGAGAATTTGTAAATCAAGAACCGGCAACAGTTTAGAAGAATTTAAAGATTTTCCAAATCTGTCCCTATCCCACCCTAAAGTCAAGAATGTTGGGTGAAATTCCAAGAAACCAGTTTTAAGGCTTACCGGACATAGAACAAGGCAGGATAAGGCTTTATGGGGAGTTTTTGTTTGGTGTCCACTGTGGACACCAAACAAAAAAGATCTCCCGCTTGCATGAAAAATAATATCGCCGATAAAGATTACCTTGCATTTTTATGAAGTTTGGAGGCAACGTTTTAATTTGCCGAAGGCAAAACAATGGAAGAAAAAAAAGGGCGGCATGACAGAAGATATTTCCTTTTGGCGGGGGAAAAATATTTACTTTTTAAAGGATGTCCCCTCTGTTTTCCATCTCTCTCAAGGCTTCAGAGCCGTTGGAAGTTTTCACCACATCATAACCGCTTTTCCTAAGCACTGCCGCAAGCATACTTCGGGATGTAAAATCATCTTCGGCAATAAGAATCCTCATTTCGGCTGTTCCTCCACAATTCTCCCGGCTGCATATACAACACGGTTGCGTCCCTGAACCTTCGCTTGATAAAGAGCAGCATCGGCTGCCCCCAATATCTCATCCACCAGGCTTTCGGCTGTCGCACAGGCCACACCGATGCTAACCGTAACAAACAAATCACCTGATCTTGTTTTCATAATGCTTCCGGCAATCTCCATACACAATCTGTTAAAGGCAGATACAGGGTCTGTCCCTGCTTTCATAGGAATAATTATTAAAAATTCCTCTCCCCCTATGCGCCCCACAGAATCATAATTCCTGGAACAATCGTTCATAATTTGAGAAAGCTCACACAGCACATCATCACCGGTCTGGTGTCCATATGTGTCATTGATCTTTTTAAAATGGTCTATATCACAAACCCCGATAGCCAGTGCATCTCCATGGCGTCCGGCACGCGCGAGTTCTTTTTTCAAGCGATCGAGAATAGCCCTGCGGTTAAGAATCCCTGTCAAGTAATCATGTGTGGCTTCATGCGCCAAAGCTTCCCGGCTTTTTATGAGTTTGTCCTGCATCTCGATCATTCGACGTCCGACTTCAACTCTGGCACGGAGTTCACCCGGATGAAACGGTTTAGCCAGGTAGTCATCGGCTCCTGCGTCCAATCCGGCTATCATATCGGCCTTTTCGCCTTTAGTGGTCAGTATGATGATGTAGAATAACTGCTCAGTCTGCAAAGCGCGTACCCGGCGCACAACCTCCAGTCCATCCATTTCAGGCATCACCCAGTCGAGAACAGCAATTCGAGGAGCGTCAGGCTTCTCCATCTCTCTCCAGGCTTCAGAGCCGTTGGAAGTTTCCACCACATCATAACCGCTTTTCCTAAGCACTGCCGCAAGCATACTTCGGGATGTAAAATCATCTTCGGCAATCAGGATGCGCATCAGAGTATCTTCCTTATCATATAATCAACCTCATCTTGCGCAACTCTTCCAACAGCCTTGCCTTCTGGACGGGCTTGGCAAGAAAAATGTCGCATTGATTTTTAGCCGCATTTATAACGTTTTCTTTGTCTGTAAGGGTAGTTGTCATAATAATTTTGGCGCGGTTTATATCTGTAAGACCGGCAGATGCTTCCATCTGCCGTATTATGCTTAGCGCCTCCTGACCATCCATTTCAGGCATCATGATGTCCAGGCAGATAAGGTTATAAGGTTCGCCTGTTTCTATTGCGATGCGTACGGCTTCAACAGCCTCTTTGCCGTTGACAGCTACATGTGAGGTCCCATAGTATTTCAATATTTCCTGAAGGAGCAGGCGACTGGTAAAATCGTCCTCAGTAATCAGTATCTTCATCTTGTTCTCCCTTTATGTGTTTTATAGCTTTAGCACTCCTTTACCATCACTTTCTTCAACTGTTCAAACTGTGTTACCAAATTAGCTACGGACATATTTACAGCAGTAAGATCCCCGTCCCTGGCTTCTTTCTCCATTTCAAAGGCTACTGCACGCAATCGTTCTCCGCCTATATTAGCTGCTGCACCCTTGATGGTATGAGCCTGACGTTCGACATCTGAAACACTGCCGGCTTCCAGAAACGTTTTTAATGCCTGGATCTGTTGCGGAATATCCGTCAGGAAACCATCCGTAATTTTTTTTGTAAGTTCTTCGTCATCCATCAGGCGTTCCAGCATTCCAGCCTTATCCCAGATAATAGGTTCGGCTGTCTGAGGCTCCTTTGTTTTTTCAGGTCTTTGTTCATATTTAATCCGCTCTCTTTTACCCGGATCTTTCGTCAGCCATTTTTCCAGCCTTTCAGCCAGAGTCTGCGGTGTTACAGGTTTTGACACATAGTCATCCATGCCGGCCTCAAGGCATTTCTCCCGATCGCCCTGCATGGCGTGGGCGGTCATGGCAATGATGGGTATGGCATGATTAAGTACTGCGGATTGGGGATTGCGAATTTGTCGGGTTGCCTCCATTCCGTCCATTACAGGCATCTGTACATCCATTAGAATCAGGTCATAAGGAATGCTCTCCAGCACCTTGAGCACCTCGGCGCCGTTTGCCACAGCATCAGCCCGCAAACCTAATTTATTGAGAATACCCAGAGCCACATGCTGGTTGGTAATATTGTCCTCAGCCAGCAGAACCCGTGCTTTATTGCCAGTAAAGAGGGGTAACATATCAAAGGTTGAGTGGCGAGTCACGATGGGCTCAGACTCCTTGCGGGTTAAGTCCCGGTCTGACAATATCATTGACAACACATTCTTCAGTTCCTGATAACGCACCGGTTTAGTAAGATATGCTGCAAAGCCGACATTCTGGAAGCGGCAGGCATCGCCGCGTATTCCAAGGGAGGTCAACATTACCATCCTTATATCAGCCAGACGATTGTCTGCCTTGATAGAGCGGCCAAGGGACTCACCATCCACTCCCGGCATCTGCATGTCAATTATTGTAATTCTAAAGGGGTCATTCTCATATACTGCCTGACGGAGTGCCTGGAGTGCTTCGATCCCGTCCTTACATTCAAAAGGACGCATGCCCCAGTTGGTCATGCGTGTCATCAGGATTTCCCGGTTGGTGGCATTATCATCCACAATAAGTATGCGTATACCGGTCAGGTCAGCAGAAGGGAGTATGCCGGTGTGCATACCCTCGGGCTGCTTACCCAGGCTTACGGTAAACCAGAACTCAGATCCCTTGTCCTCTTCACTATCAACGCCAATTTCACCGCCCATCAGTTCGGCCAGTTGTTTTGAAATGGCCAGTCCCAGGCCGGTGCCGCCGTATTTTCGTGTTGTCGAGGTATCCGCCTGAGAAAACTTGTTAAATAGCAGGCCAATCTTGTCCCTGGGGATGCCGATGCCTGTATCACGCACAGAGAAACGCAGAACGACCGTATCTTCAATATCGGATTCCACCATCACACGGATCACCACCTCTCCGGTATGGGTAAACTTGACTGCGTTACCCACAAGGTTGGTGAGAATCTGGCGAAGGCGACCCGGGTCACCGCGAAGAAGCACAGGAACCTGGGGTGTAAAGGCATATAGCAATTCCAGCCCTTTGTCATGGGCACGCACTGCCATAGTTGCAGCAAAATCTTCTATGAGGCTCAGAAGATCGAAATCAATGATTTCCAGGCCCAGCATCCCGGCCTCAATCTTGGAAAAATCGAGGATGTCGTTGACGAGCCCGAGGAGAGATTCCGCACTGGCCCGTACAATCTCGGCAAAGCGCTGCTGCTCGTCAGTGAGCTTTGTGTCCAACAACAGACCGGTCATACCGATAACCCCATTCATAGGAGTACGGATCTCATGGCTCATATTGGCCAGAAACTCGCTCTTGGCCTTATTGGCCATCTGAGCCTGGATTGCCATTTCATTGGCACGTTCGATGGCTCTTTCCAGATTAATGTTAGTTTCCTGTAGGGCCTCCGCCATTCTTCTGCGTTCTGTATTGTCACGGATGCACTCTATGGCTGCGATAATCTCACCTCTGGAATCACGAAGAACAGATGCTGTACCGGAGAGATAGAGATTACCGCCGGGCATGTTCGGTGTATATGCATCGCCGAAAAGTATTTCGCCCACCCGATGAATAGTCGTGTATTGTTTTTCCATTTCTCTATCCCGATGAAGGGCAAGATCAACGAGGATTGGCCTTCTATCACCATAGAACGGTATGGAATATTCATAGTTGCCCTTGCCGAGCATATCTTCTTTCCTGACGCCGGTCATGTCTTCAAGAGCCCTGTTCCATGCAATTACCCGGCCTTCCTTGTCAATGACCAGGGTGGCATCAGGTAGGAACTCAATTATATCCGACAATCTCCTGCGGGATTCCCGGAGTTCCTCCTCCACCTGCTTGCGCTCGGTTATGTCCCGTACAATTCCCACGGCATGCCAGCCATCTTCAAGCTGAATTGAGGAAAGTGAAACCTCGATAGGAAATTCTTCTCCATTTTTCCGGCAGCCCTGTAGCTCTATGACCTTGTCAATCGCCTTGCCGCGGCCTGTATCTTTAAACATTTCAAATGCTGTGAGGTGTGCTTCCATAAAACGTCTTGGGGCAAGGAACTGGTGCAGATTGCTGCCGATTGCCTCCTCGTCTGTATAGCCGAAAATATGTTCCGCCGCCGGATTCCAGAAGGAGATACAGCCCTTAGTATCCATCATCAATATTGCATCCTGGGCCGAATTAGTAATAACACGGATCAAAGATTCCTGTTTCTTCAATGCTTCAAGGGCAGCCTCTTGTTTGGACTCGGCCTGTTTGCGGTTGGTGATATCTTTGGGAAAAATTGCTATTTTTGACACACAACCTCTATCATCAAAGACTGGATAAGCTGACGTTTCGTAAACCCTCCCGTTTCTCGTATCCTCAAAATAGACCGACTTGCCTGTATGGACAACCTGGTCATATTTCTCTTTTCTGCGTTCTGCAACATCGGAAGGAAATAAATCATACTGTACAATGCCGATAATCTCCTGAGAATCTTTACCCATTCTCTTGGCCAATGTTTCATTGGCCACAAGTATGGTCCCCTTTGTATCGATCAGCAGCAGGGCATCGTCAGTGGCGTTGATTAGAGACCGAAGAGTTTTTTCGCTCTCCTTTAATTTTTCTTCCATTTGTTTGCGGTCGGTAATGTCCAGGTGGGTTCCTATAATCGCAGGTTCTCCCCGGTACATGGTTCGGGAGCTGAATACTTCGGAGTTTCTTATCTCTTTGTTTTTTGTGATTACCCTGAATTCATAGTGGATTGATTTCAGTCCCCCGGATATCCTCTTGCGCATGTTCTCTTCCACAATAGGCCAGTCTTCCGGAAAAACAACATCTTTTACAGCTAATTTGTCAATTATTTCATCCAATTCGTATCCGAGTATCTGGGCAAGTTTAGAATTTGCATATTTAAATATACCATCCTGAAGAAGGTATACACCGGCAATAGATTCCTCTGAAAGGTCCTTGAAGTGCTGTTCAGAATTCAACAGTGCTTCTTCAACACGCTTGCGGTCTGTGATATCGCGGGCAACAGCCAGCAAAACTTGTTTACCGTCCAGCACCATGGCGATGAGAAGCACATCAGCCGGGAAAGATTCACCGGTGTCAACACGTTTGTGTACCCATTCGAATTGATGTCTGCCCTTTTCCAGCGCTGCGGCAATATGCCGTTTACTCAGTGTAATTGAGTCCGTGCCGCAAGGCTGGACCGTTGGGGACAAATCCTCGGGGTGTAACGAACAAAACTCTTCCCGGGTTGCACAGCCACTGATTGCCAGTGCTGCCTTATTACAGTCTAAAAAATCCTTCTCGTTAATCAGCATTACTGCATCGCTGATCGAATCATAGAGCGTGTGGAATTTTATCTCGGAACGGTGCAGTGCCTCCCCGGTACACCTGTGCTCCGTTTCTAACAGCTCCAGTTCCATAATTTTCTGCTTTAAGACAGATATCTCTTTAATCAGTTCCGATTTTGTTGTCCTTGATAGATCGCTCATCGGGTCTCCCTATGGTGATAAATAGCGCATAAACATGCCAGGATATTTTTGTGAATGTGAAAAAATTAAACATGCAGCCTTTCGAGCATATGTTCAGGTATATGTTTGCCTCCGCTAATTATATGCAGAGCCGATACAAGGTCGTACTCTTAATTATTGTTATCGCACAGTGCCCTAATTAGCTTAAGAAGAACTCTTTTCATGCCATTCATTATCGCTTGAAATGAGTACGCTCAATTATGGACTGAATTTATTAAGTGAGAGGAAGAACTATGCAGGGTAAGGCTTGATGGGGAGTTTCTGTTTTGCATCCACAGTGGATGCAAAACAGAAAAAGTCTCGCGGCTGCATGAAAAATTCCTACACCGATAAAATTACCGAGGTTTGGAGGTAAAGTTTCAATTTGCCGAAGGCAAAACAATGGAAGAAAAAAGGGTGGTAACTGGGGGATAAATCAACTAAACAAGGTTACTTTTTGGCAGGAGAAAATTTAGGATGTTTCCTTAAGTCCATCATACACATCTCTTAATCGTACAATGGTTCTCGTGGTTCTATAAGAAGTTTTACTCCATCTATGATTTTTTCCGTTGTCAATCGTGAAAGGGTTCCTATTTTATCCCTAAGAAAAGACCTGTCTATGGTAATAATCTGAGAAATATTGACAACACTGTCTTTGGGCAAGTTCCCTTCACCCTTCTGTAGATATACATTGCCGGGCGCTTTTGCAAGGCGTAGGTTCGAGGTTATGAGACAGACAACAACGGTGTTAATCTTACTCTGATTGAATATATCGTTCTGAATGACAGCGCAGGGATGGTTATATCCAGGCTCCGAACCTCCAGGATCGCCGAAATCAACCCAAAACAAATCGCCCTGTATGACAGAAGAACTCAATAAGTCTCCTTCAGGACATTCTTCTTGAAGTGGCTTGCTGCTCTCTTTCTGGCTTCGGCATCATCCGGTGCCTCAGCAATTGAATAGACCTCGTTCAATGAATCGAGGACATTTTTTGATTTGAGTCGTTCCAGATACTCTTTAGTAGCAACCGCAAAGACATCGCTTCTTGAACGCTTTTGTTTCTTCGCAATATCATCAATCTGACGGAAAAGATCATCGGGTATAGAAATAGCAGTTTTCATACCAAAAGTATTACCCTAATTTATACTATTGTCAATATTTTTAAAAAAACTTTGGTGAAAATATATTTTGCTTTAAAACCTGACAAACTAAAAACATTGCAGGATAAGGCTTTATGGCGAGTTCGCTGTTTGCGTCCACAGTGGACGCAAAACGTAAAAGGTTTCGCGCCTGGCTGAAAAATCCCTCCGCCGATAAAAATTTCCTTGCATTTCTATGAAGTTTGGAGGAGAATTGAAGAAAAAAAGGGGCGGCATCACGGGGATCAATCAGCCATTTAAGGTCTCTTTTCGGCGGGGGAAATATCTACCTCCCTGGGGCCACAAAATTGAAAAACTGATATTTCAAGACCTGGCCCCACTGTTTTGTAGCCCCACTGTTTTGTTCCTTCAGATGAATCGAGCGCGATAACCGGCCACACATTGGTCGTCAGTTGCGGGAAGCATATGATGCATTAATAAGTTTCCAAATAAAAACATAGGAGGAGATCGTGAAAGGACTTATTGTAAGATTTTTTATCTTTATATGTGCGGTAGTTATGTTGGTCGGTTCTACCTCTTTTGCAGCCAACACGATCAAAGTGGGTATTGTCGATACATATTCAGGGGGAGCTGCCATTTTCGGCATAGACATGCGTGACGGCTTCAGGATGGGGATCAATGCGATCAATGCGAAAGGGGGCGTCCTCGGCAGGAAGATTGAATTCGTCACAAGGGACGAGAAGTTCCAGCCTAATCTGGCCCTGTCCATGGCAAAAGAACTGGTCATGAATGAGAAAGTGGATATCCTCATGGGCACGATCAGCAGCGCCTCGGCCCTTGCCGTATCAGACTTCGCAAAGAAGGAGAAGATACCCTTCTTCTGTACCTATGCCAAGAGCGAAAAG